>CAZKCB010000049.1:0-11184 GCA_964550965.1 uncultured Oscillospiraceae bacterium | reverse complement strand
AAAATCAGGCACGATAATAGCTTAAAATAAATTAAAGAAAATCAAAAGGCCGGGTGGCATTATGCCAACTCGGCTTTATCAAATAAAAAAGCATGATTTCCCTTTCGATTCTTGTCAAAAAATGATTCCATAGGGGAAGTTTATGTTATAATAAACCTTTAGATCAACTGCCATTCGTTAGAGCCAAAGGATGAGAAAAGATGAGTGAAAAACCAAAGCTTCTTCTGCACAGCTGCTGTGGACCATGCAGTACGGCTGTAGTGGAACGGTTGGAACCAAACTATGACATGACTCTGTTTTTCTATAATCCGAACATTACGGATCAGGAGGAATATACATTGCGGATCACGAGCCAGGCTCAATATCTGCAATGCTATAATCAGAGCCGTACTGCTTCGGACGAAGTTTTTTTGATTGAGGGGAAATATGACAGAGAGCGTTTTTTAAAAGCGGTCGAGGGTCTTGAGGCTGAGCCGGAAGGCGGAAGTCGTTGTGCCCGTTGTATTTTTTTAAGACTGGAACAGACTGCGGATGAGGCAGACAAGAGAGGCTTCCCGTTTTTCGGAACGACGTTGTCCGTAAGCTCACATAAAGATCATGCGTTGATCTTGCGCCTTGGTACAGAGCTTGCACAACAAAGAGGCCTTGGGTTTTTGAACGAAGATTTCAAAAAACGGGCAGGATATCAGCGCTCTATAGAATTATCAAAGCAATATGGTCTTTATCGACAGAATTATTGCGGCTGTGAGTTTTCAAGAAGAGATCCGAAAGAAACATCCTGACAGCCAAAGAAGGAAGTAAAAAGATAAAAAATAGCAAAGATAAATAAAAAAACAAAAAAGAAAGAGAGAATCAGGATATGAGTGGAAAATTGATTTTTCCGGCTGGATACAGCTCGGCACTGGGTTTAATGGAAACACAAAGGGCAATCAAGAAAATAAAGGACTTTTTTCAGCAGGAACTTGCTTACGGGCTCGAACTTCGCCGTGTATCGGCTCCTTTGTTTGTCGATCCCGAAAAGGGACTGAACGACAACCTGAATGGTGTTGAGCGGACGGTATCGTTTACGATCAAAGATATGGAAGAAAAAAAAGCAGAGGTCCCGAATTCTCTTGCGAAATGGAAAAGAATGGCACTCGGCCGTTACGAGATCCAACCGGGAAAAGGCATTTATACAGATATGAATGCTCTTCGCCGAGATGAGGATCTTGACAATCTCCATTCGGTCTATGTGGATCAATGGGATTGGGAAAAGGTCATCAAAAAAGAAGACCGCACGGAAGCGTATCTCAGGGAAACCGTTACTACGATCTACAACGCAATGAAAAACCTTGGAGATTATGTAAACAGGCTTTACAAGGATATCAAAACGGATCTTCCGAATGATATTTTCTTTATTACGACACAGGAATTGCTCGATCTTTATCCGAACCTTTCCGCAAAAGAGAGAGAGAACAAGATCGCAGAAGAAAAACGCGCTGTATTCCTTATGAAAATCGGCGGTAAACTCAGCAACGGTGAGAAGCATGACGGCAGAGCACCGGATTACGATGATTGGGAATTAAACGGAGATATCATTCTTTGGAATGAACTTCTTGGCTGCGCTTTTGAAATCAGCTCAATGGGTATCCGTGTCGATGAAGATTCTCTGAAAAAGCAGCTGATCCTTGCCGGTGCAGAAGACCGGATGGAACTGGAATTTCACAAGAGCATACTTGACTGTTCGCTGCCCTATTCGGTCGGCGGTGGAATCGGACAATCCCGTCTTTGCATGTATTTCCTTAAAAAAGCGCATATCGGCGAAGTGCAGTCGGCGCTGTGGCCTAATGATATGGTCAAAGCGTGCAAAGAAAACAATATCGAACTGCTGTAAATCATAAAAAAGACTGACGACCGCTTTCCCGGGGGGCAATATGGAGTATGTGAATGTAGTCATTGATAACAATACCGATCATACGGACAGCCTCTTTACTTATGGCTCCGAAATACCGGGTCTTAAGCCGGGAGATAAGGTCGCTGTTCCTTTTTCAAAAGGAGATAAAATACGCGAAGGCTATGTGTATTCGCTTGTAGACCTCCCGGATAAAAAAATCCGTAACCTGAAGTACGTTCTGGAAAAAGATCCGGAGGTTTCTTTGCCATCCTATGCGACCGAGCTTGCAGAGTTTATGCGGGAAAGATACTTTTGCCGCTACATCGATGCGATAAGATGCTTTGCGCCGGCAGGAAAAAAACGGAAAAGAGGGCCCTCCGCCGCCAAAATCGAAAAAAACAAGAAGGCTGTGGCGTATGATGTTCTTCCTGAAAACAAAAGACCGCCAGAATTGACCGCCGAGCAAGCCGCTGCGCTGGAACAGATCCGCCCGTATATGGAAAAGGGCGAACATAAGGTTTTTCTGATCCATGGCGTTACAAACAGTGGAAAAACAGAAATTTATATGCGAGTGATCGAAGAATGCATCGGTCGAGGGAAAACCGCGATCATGCTTGTTCCTGAAATTGCATTGACAGCGCAGACGATCCATCGTTTTACCTCACGTTTTGGAGAGGAAAACATTGCGGTACTGCACAGCAAGCTTTCGGCAGGCGAGCGCTACGAACAATGGCTCAAGGTAAGACGCAAAGAAGTAAAGATCGTTGTGGGAGCACGCTCGGGGATATTTGCTCCGTTTGAAGAAATCGGGGCCATCATTCTCGATGAAGAGCATGAATCGACCTACAAATCCGATATGACGCCGAAATATGACACGATCGAGGTCGCGTCTGAAATCGGGAGGATCCAGAATGCAGTGGTGCTTCTTGGAAGCGCTACTCCATCTCTTGATTCATCATATCGTGCAAAGCAAGGGATCTATGAGCATATCATTCTCGAAAAAAGATTCAACGAATGTGCGCCGCCGGCGATCGAAATCGTTGATATGCGGGAAGAGCTTCTTTCGGGAAACAAAAGTATTTTTAGCATTGAGCTTTATGAAAAAATGCAGGAAGCCCTTGCAGCAAAAGAACAGATCATTCTATTTTTAAATCGAAGAGGTTATTCGACCTTTCTTTCCTGCAGAAGCTGCGGATTTGTAATACGCTGCAAGGACTGCGGCATTTCTATGACTTATCATAAAGCAGAAGGGCAGGCGATCTGCCATTATTGCGGTCGGCGTGAAAAAATTCCGGCCGGTTGTCCTTCTTGCGGAAGTAAATACATGAAACATTTTGGCACGGGAACAGAAAAAGTCGAAGAGGCCGTGCAGGAGGCTTTCCCTGAAGCTGTTGTGAGCCGTCTTGATCTTGATACGGCCAAGAAAAAGGGAAGTACCGAAAAAATACTGTCTGCTTTTGCAAAAGGGAAGGCTGATATTCTGATTGGAACGCAGCTTGTTGCAAAGGGACTTGATTTCTCGAACGTAGGACTTGTTGGTATCGTGTCAGCAGATATTTCTTTGAACATTCCCGACTATCGTTCACCCGAACGCACCTTTCAGCTTGTCACGCAGGCAGCGGGAAGAGCAGGCCGAAGGGAGAAACCGGGCAAAGTCGTTTTACAGACCTATAGTCCCGAGCATTATGCGATACAGACGGCGGCAGAGCAGGATTACGGTGGTTTTTTTGAGGAGGAGCTTTTACTCAGAGACCAGCTCGGTTATCCTCCGTACAGCGATCTGATCCTTGTTATGCTTGGCGCAAAGACCGAAGAGGAAGCCGCCGTAGCAGCAGCAAAAGTGAAAGATGCTTTTCTGCGGCGCGCCGGCAAAGAACATTCCTGTTATGTGCTTGGTCCGAGGCCGGCTCCGGTCAGCAAAGCGAATGAATTGTTTCGTTCTCAGCTCATGATCAAGTGTATGCCGGAGCATTGGGAAAACTATCAGAAAGCATTGGTTTTTGTTAAGAAAAAGGTGTTTGACGAAAAGGAAAAGGAATGGAGCTTTTCCATTGATGTGAACCCGTATGGATTTTATTGATTTCGAACAAGGAGAAGTAAGATGGCATTGAGAAACATTGTAAAAAGAGGAGATGAGATCCTTACAAAAAAGGCCAGAGAGGTCACTGCGGTAGATGATCGGATCCGTCTGATCTTGGATGACATGCTTGAGACGATGCGAAATGCTGACGGTGTAGGGCTTGCGGCTCCACAGGTTGGCATTCTTCGCCAGATCATCATCATTGAGGTCGATGGAGAAGTGGTGGAACTGGTGAATCCGGTGCTCCTTAAAAGCGAGGGATCGCAGGTCGGAGAAGAAGGCTGCTTAAGTGTGCCCGATTATACCGGAACCGTGGAACGGCCCGCTTATGTCAAAATGAAAGGTCTCAACCGCTTCGGGAAAGAGATCACAGTCGAAGGCAGAGAACTGAAAGCCGTCGCGCTTTGCCATGAATATGACCATCTCCAGGGAATCCTTTTTGTAGACAAAGCTTCGGCTTTGCATGAAATCGAAACAGATTAGGGGTATTGATACAATGAAAATCGTATATATGGGGACTCCCGATTTTGCTGTGCCGGCTCTCCAAAAAATGGTCGAGGCAGGAGTTTCGATCCCTCTTGTGATAACACAGCCTGACAAGCCAAAAGACAGAGGAAAGAAGATCCAGGCGCCACCCGTCAAAGAGCTGGCGGAACGTTTGGGCATACCTGTTTTGCAGCCTGAATTTTTAAAGGGCAATACAGATCTTTTTGAAGCAATCGCGGCTTGTGAACCCGATTTGATCGTCGTTGCAGCTTACGGAAGGATCCTTCCAAATGAAATCCTCTCGATCCCCAAAAAGGGATGCATCAATATACATGGATCGCTCTTGCCCAAGTACAGAGGGGCCGCGCCCATCCAGCGTGCCGTTTTAGACGGTGCCGAGGAAACGGGCGTCACGCTGATGTACATGTCGCAGGGCATGGATGAGGGCGACATGATAGCCGTCGCCAAAACGCCGATCGACAAAAAGACATCCGGTGAGCTTTTTACTGAACTGGCGGCGACGGGCGCGGCCCTCCTTCTTGAAAACCTTCCGGGGCTTATTGCAGGTACTGCAAGCAGGCAAAAGCAGGATGAAAGCCAAGCTACCTATGCGCCTATGATCAGTAAAAAAGAAGGGCTTGTTGATTTTACGAAATCTTCAGAGGAGATCGAACGATTGATCCGCGGGATGGATCCCTGGCCGACAGCCTATACCTATTACAAGGGCGAACCATTGAAATTGCTTGCAGCAATTGCTGATCTCGATGAAACCGAAGCCGGACGAGCCGCCGGAGAGATCCTCTCGGCCGATGACCGCGGCATCAGGATCATGACGGGAAAAGGAATTCTTACTGTTACAAAAATACAGATGGCGGGTAAGAAAGCAATGGAAGTTTTTGCATGCCTAAAAGGGAATAAAATTGAAATCGGCACGATTTTAGGGTAAACTATAAAAAGTGATTGTTAAGCAACCTGTCCTTTGAAGGTTGCGAAGGTGTATAGGGAGAGACGGAGGCGGAAAAGCGATGGATACAAACAGAAAAGCAGCTTTTTTCACACTTATGGACGTTGAAGGAAATAAGGCGTATTCAAATCTTGCATTGAATCATCATATCCTTGTATGCAAACCCGATTCGGTCGCGTTTGTAAGGCAATTAGTATATGGTGTTTTGGAGAATAAGGTCTATTTAGATTACCTTATATCACACTATGTCAAAACCGATATGAGCAAATTACGGGCTTGTGAGAAGACGATTTTACGGATGGGAGTCTATCAATTAGGATACATGGAGTCCGTTCCGGCCTATGCTGCTGTAAACGAAAGTGTTCAGCTTGCCAAACGTTATTGCCGCGGAAGAGACGGCTTCATCAATGCCGTATTGCGTAATTATCTCAGAACAGGCAAAGATATCAAACTCCCAAATAGAGAAGATGACGAGGTGGAATATCTCGCAATAAAATATTCCTATGAACCATGGATCGTAAGGCTTTGGCTCGAAAACTACGAGGCCTTCTTCACGGAAGAACTTCTTGGTGCAGGCAACCAGACTCCGGATCTTGTCATTCGGCCGAACTTACTGAAGACAACTGCCGAAGATCTTAAAAAGCGGCTCGAGCAGAATGGATTTGAGGTTAGCGACGGTCATTTGGCAGAAGGCGCATTGCACGTCAAGGGGCAAGGTCTGATCGGCGGCCGTCTTTATAAAAGCGGTATGTTCTCGGTTATGGACGAAAGCTCAATGATGGTGGTAAACATGCTTGATCCTAAGCCTGGCGAAACGATAATGGATGTTTGTGCGGCGCCAGGTGGTAAGACCATGTATATTGCCGAAAAAATGCAGAACAGCGGTAAAATCATCGCGCAGGACATTTATAAAAGAAAACTCACTCTTATGAATGAAGAGGCCAACAGGGTGGGAGCGACGATCGTTGAAACAAGAAGCTGGGATGCAAGAAGGCTCGATAGCTCACTCGAAGAAAAAGCTGACAGGGTCCTTGTCGATGCACCTTGCTCAGGGCTTGGTGTTGTCCGCAGAAAACCGGAGATCAAATATAAAAAATACGATGCGGAAATGCGTGAACTGCCTGAGAAGCAGCTTGAAATCCTTTCCACTTGCTCAAAATATGTCAAGCCAAAGGGTGTGCTCGTCTATAGTACCTGCACGATCAATCCTGATGAAAACCATAGAATCGTACTTGAATTTCTCAAACGTAATCCTTCCTTCATAAAAGAAGAAAGCATACAGCTTTTGCCGAATGTGAATGATACAGACGGCTTTTACATCTGCAAGATGAGGCGGAAATAATTCGGAGAACCGACTATGCACCAATCAGCTTGCGCTACTGACAAAGGGCGCGAAAGGACAACCAACGAGGATTTTATTCTGTGTAACAGCACAGAAAATCTTTACGTGGTAGCAGACGGTGTCGGAGGTCATAACTCCGGCGAGCTTGCCAGCCGTATGGCGGTGGAGTATATTGACGTCTATGCAAAGAAGAATCCGCTCAAAAGCGTTCTTGATGAAAAAGCGCTGATGACCTATTTTTCCAGTTGCCTTGAAGGCGTCAATCAACTGATCCTCAGACAATCGGTAAAAGGCGGCAGAAATGCGGGAATGGCAACGACTGCTGTAGTGGCGTATCTGGGGGCAGATGACAAAGCGTATGTCGTGAATATCGGTGACAGCAGAGCCTATCTTATCCGGGAGGAGCATCTCCTTCAGGTCACGGAAGACCACACTTATGTAAATGAACTTCTCAAGCAGGGCTCGATCACGAAAGCCGGGGCGCAGAAGCATCCGGAAAGACACATGATTACTCGTGCCCGTGGAAGTGAAGAAAAGCTTTTGCCTGATTTTTACACGTTCGCGGTATATCAGGGAGATCGTATTTTGCTTTGCAGTGATGGTTTATACAATGAAGTGCCGCCGGAGGAAATCCGTATGCTGGCACAGAAACCGAGTACTGTAGAGGAATTTGTCAAAGAGCTCGTTCGCAGAGCAAACCTGTATGGGGGAAGAGACAATATTTCTATTGTCTGTGTTGAAATCATGCAGCAGAAAAAGGAGAACGTCAATGAGTAGCAGAACTCTTGCCGGAAGGTATGAATTGCTCGAAAAAGTGGGCGACGGAGGTATGGCAGTAGTATATAAAGCAAGAGACAAGCTGCTGAACCGTTATGTTGCCGTAAAAATATTAAAACCGGATTTTTCAAAAGACCTGAAGGTCATTGAGAGCTTCCGACGTGAATCTCAGGCGGCCGCAAGCCTTTCAAATCCACACATCGTAAATGTTTATGATGTAGGCCGTGAAGGGAGCATCAATTACATCGTAATGGAGCTCGTCGAAGGAAAAGTCCTTTCGGATATTATAAAAGAGAGAGGACCGCTGCCTCCACGCGAAGCGCTGACTATTGCCAAGCATATTGCGACAGGGCTTTCTCATGCACATAAAAATCAAATCATACATCGAGATGTGAAGCCCCATAATATCCTTGTGACTGCAGATGGTGTTGCGAAAATCACTGATTTTGGGATAGCAAAAGCGGTCAATACGGCAACGATCGTCGGTCAGACCGGCACAGTAATGGGATCGGTCCATTATTTTTCGCCGGAACAGGCTCGCGGCGGCTATGTCGATGAAAAATCGGATATCTATTCCTTGGGTATCGTGCTTTATGAAATGCTGACCGGAAAAGTTCCCTTTGATGCGGAAAATCCTGTTGCAGTCGCTATGAAGCATATGAATGAAGAAATGATCCCGCCCTCTCAGGTGGTTCCTGGAATCCCTGCGGATTTGGAAGCCATCATAATGAAGGCGACCGACAAATACCAGACAAACCGTTATAAATCAGCTGATGAAATGCTGGAAGCACTGAATTCCGCTACTCTTTCCTCAATTGGAGTCGGCCTGGGCTATGGAGGAAATGCGAATTTAGACAGCACCATTATGATCAACCTGATCAATGAATCAGGGATCGATCTCGAACAAAATCAACAGGGGACAGGCCAGAAACAAGCAGACGTCAATGAGGGAGATAAGGGATTGAAAAAGAAGAGAAAGTTTAAATGGAATAAGATAAAAGTCGCGGCAATCATTGCAGCACTTGTCATCGCATTCCCTCTGAGTCAATTGATTCTTTGGGGTTATGACACGATCACCGCACCCAAAGAAATAGAGGTTCCTAATCTTATAGGAATGACAGTTGATGAAGCCACCGCGACTCTCGATAAACTTGGACTTGAACTGAATGTTGATAAAAAAGTTTCCAATGCGGATTATGATGAAGGAGAGATCGTTTCTCAGGATCCGGAAGAAAATATGATCGTGAAGACCGGGAAGACGATCACCGTCAATGTTAGCAAGGGTGTTCCCGCAGGTACGATACCGAATGTGATCGGAAAAACAGAGGAAGACGCGGTTTTCCTGATCGAAAGCTATGGCTATGATGAGGGTCTTGTTTCTGAAGAATTCAGCGATATGCCCGAGGGTGTTGTTATCAAGCAATCACCGGAAGCCGGTACAGAAGCTTCTGCCGGAACGAATATCAGCCTTGTGATCAGTCTTGGAGAAGAAGTTGTTCCAACGACCGTACCGGATTTGACCGGGCTGACTGTTTCCGAAGCGAAGAAAATTCTCGAACGCGAAAAACTCAAGCTTGGCGAGACTGATTATGCGCCGAGCAGTAAATATGAACAAAACCTGATCATTGATCAGAGCATTTCCGCAGGATCGAGCGCTGACAGCGGAACGCTTATCAACATTACGCTGAGCACAGGTAAGGATGAGACCGGCGGATCCGAAGATGTCAAAATCAAGATATCCTATGATTCTGCGAAAAATGAGGTATTTTATCTGACTGTAATGGTAACTGACAGTACCGGCGTAGCAACTCCGATCAATTATGAACAGAGGATCAAAAGCGATGGCTCTGAAACCTTTACAGCGAGCGGAAGCGGATCGGGAAGCATAAAAGTTTACTTTGACAATGCTCTCGTGGATGAGTACTCCGTAGATTTTGACAGCGGAACGGTCAATTAATGGAAGGGATCATAGTCAAGGGGATCGCAGGCTTCTACTACGTTCAGACAGCAGAGAAGCTTTACCAATGCAAGGCAAGAGGGCTATTTCGAAAACAGGGTATCACACCCTTTGTAGGAGACCATGTTCGAATCACGCTGACCGAAAAAAATGAAGCGATCGTGAGCGAAATATTTCCGCGAAAAAATGAATTTATAAGACCTCCGGTCGCCAATGTGGATCTATTTATCATTGTAGTATCCGTAACGAGGCCGGAGCCGAACCTTTCGATTATCGACAAATTTTTAGTGATGGCGGAGCAGCATCGTACAGATATTGCCGTCTGTTTCAACAAAATAGATTTGGCAGAGGAGAAAGACCTCGCCAAGCTTCTTGAAATTTATGAAGGGCTCTATCCGATCGTGCTGACCAGCAGCACAACGGGCCAGGGAATTCCTGAGCTGAAAAAAATGCTTGCAGGAAAGACTTCCGCGCTCGCGGGACCTTCCGGAGTCGGAAAATCTACGCTTCTCAATTTGATCACCCAGGAAAGCTCTGCGGAAACGGGAGAGATCGGTGACAAATCAAAGCGGGGGAAACATACGACCAGACACGTTGAACTTTTTGAAATTGAGGGAAACGGATTTTTATTCGACACGCCAGGATTTACTTCCTTTGAAGTCCTTGAAGCGGATGAAGATCAATTGGCCTTTCTTTACCCGGAGATGCTTCCTTATATCGGAAAGTGCCGGTACGACAATTGTCGCCATCTCGCTGAACCTTCCTGCGCGGTAAGAGAAGCAGTGAAGGAAGGAAAGATCAACCAGTCCCGATACGACTCCTATCAGAATCAAATCCATGAAATACAGAAAATGAGGAAATACTGATGAAACGATTAGCCCCATCTTTGCTCTCTGCCGATTTTTCCAAACTGGAAGAGAGTGTGAGCGTCATTGAAGCAGCAGGTGCACACTTGCTCCATGTTGACGTGATGGACGGACATTTTGTGCCCAATATCTCATTCGGGGCCTATGTGATGAAAAGCCTTCTTGGAAAAACAAAAATGCCGTTTGACGTGCATTTGATGATTGAAAAACCCGAACTTTACATCAAAGACTTTGTTACGATCAACACGGAATATATTACGATCCACGCAGAAGCTTGTATCCATTTACATCGGACGATACAGATCATCAAATCCTGCGGGATCAAAGCGGGCGTTGCCTTAAATCCGTCAACACCGCTATGTGTTCTCGATTATGTTTTTGAAGATTTGGATCAAGTTTTGCTCATGTCGGTAAATCCGGGTTTTGGCGGACAGAAATTTATTCCTTCCGCGATGGGAAAACTCGAGGCCCTCAGGGAAATGCGCGACAGCAGGAACCCGAACCTTGCCATTGGAATGGATGGCGGTATCAGCTCCAAAAACGTAAAAGAAATCGTCGACAAAGGAGTATCCATTGTTGTGGCGGGCTCCGCCGTCTTTGGAACTGCTGATCCGGCGGCTTCAGTAAAAGAATTTTTAAAGCATATGATCTAAAAAGAAGCTATGAAGTGAACCCCAAATAGCAGACAAAATAGATCAAGCAACTTGCGAGGACTGAATCCTGTATTATACAGGACGCAGTCCTTTTATTTTGGGAAAAAGATTCAAGGAAAGGAGCACAGGGCTCTATAAAATGCAATAAAATGTAAAATATGGTTGACAAATACAAACCAAGAAAGT
>CAZKCB010000048.1:0-11215 GCA_964550965.1 uncultured Oscillospiraceae bacterium | reverse complement strand
CGTGACGGCAAGCGCAAGCAATATCCGAAGGTGGGCCCGTCAGGCTCTCGCGGGTCATTGGCAGGCGGCAGTACTGGCAACAGGGCTTTACCTTTTATTATTATATGCTTTTGAACTGACCGCATTTTTGCCGATTTCAGAGGCGGCTGTAGGCGGCTCGGTGTTCGTCTATATCTTTCTGGTATCCGGTCCTCTTCAGCTCGGGTACAGTTTTTATTTTGTGAATTTGTTTCGTAAGAAGCCTGCCAGTCCCGCTGAGGTTTTTTACGGTTTCGAAAGATTCGGAAAGTCCTTTGGGCTCTTTATCATGACCTTCGTTTTCACTTTACTCTGGACTCTGCTGTGCTACATTCCCGGAATCATTGCAGCGCTGCGATATTCACTGGCATTTTATGTTTTAGTGGACAATCCTGATATCCGCATTATGGATGCGATTTCTGAAAGCAAGCGCATGATGAGAGGAAATAAATGGAAGTTATTCTGCCTGCAACTGTCCTTCATCGGCTGGTGCCTTATACCGATCGGCATTTCAGTATTGCTTTGCATTATGACTGATTCGCTGACTCCCGGATTTATCCTTGCCGGACCTCAAATCGACACATTATTGGGGGCATCGATTTTTCTGATCTGGGGCCTCGCAATGTTATTTATCACGCCGTATATGACTGCCAGCTTAGTTGGCCTTTATGAAGTCGCAAACGGAAATCTGAGGCCGCGTTCGCCGGAACTTTCCGAAAGTGCAGCAGTAGCAGCAGCAGCAGCAGAAGAAGAAGAAGAAACAAAACCGCTCGAGTTGACAGATGAAAGCGATGATGCACCAAAGGTTGAAGTTAGAATCAGATCATAGGAGGAAACGATGATGTACAGCTTAAAAAAGGATTATCCGTTTGTTAGGGTGGATCTCAAAAAGCTTCGTCATAATATCAATGAGGTCGTAAAACTCTGCATGGAGCAAGGCATTCAAGTAGCCGGTATCGTCAAAGGCTTCAATGCGATCCCGGAAACACTCAAGCTTTATCAGGATTCGGAGTGTGTCTCGATCGGAAGCTCAAGGCTCGAACATATCGCGGCCGCTCGTGAAGCGGGATGCGCCGGTCCTTTTCTTTCTATTCGGATCCCCATGCTTTCGGAGATTACAGACCTTGTTTCGCTTGCAGATATGAGCTTGAACAGCGAAATCACAGTGATCCGGGCGATCGATGCGGAATGCGAAAAGCAGGGAAAGATTCACGGGATCATATTGATGGCTGACCTCGGCGACCTTCGCGAGGGCTATTGGGACAAGCAGGAACTTGTCAGAACAGCGATCGAGGTCGAAAAGGAACTCAAACACGTTCGCCTTCTTGGTGTGGGAACAAACCTCGGCTGTTACGGTTCGATCGACGCAACTCCGGAAAAGATGGAAGAGCTGATCGGTGTTGCCGAAATGGTCGAAGCCGAGATCGGCAGAAAGCTCGAGATCATATCAGGCGGCGGATCGACATCCCTGCCTCTGGTACTCAAAAAAACGATGCCGGAAAGGATCAACCATCTTCGGATCGGAGAGGGGATCGAGATCGCAAGGGATCTTCATGATTTTTGGGGACTCGATATCAGTTTTCTGCATCCGGATGTGTTTACTCTTCATGCAGAGATCATTGAGATCAAGGACAAACCGAGCTATCCGGTCGGAGATATTTTTGTGGACTGTTTTGGCAACAAAGGCGAGTATGTAGATCGCGGCATCAGAAAACGTGCGGTCGTGGCTTGCGGCAAAGTCGATTTTGCGTTAGACAGCCAGCTTGATCCGAAGCTTCCGGGGATCGAGGTCCTTGGAGCCAGCAGCGACCATCTGCTTCTTGATATCGAAGACAACAAGGACCATCTCAAAGTCGGTGATATCGTTGAATTTACGTTGCATTATTCCACCGTCGTATTCCTTACAAGCTCAAAATATGTAAGGATCGAGTGCGTTTAACATTAAAAAAGGAAAAGACAAATGACAGAAGAAAAGAAATTCATTCCGCTGCTTTTTGCAGGGGATATCAATGTTTACAGTGTTGCAAGAGCTTTTCATGAGATGTATGGTATACGGCCGTATGTTTTCGGCAAATTTCTGAGCGGTCCCTGTGCCGACACTGCGATCATGCAATACACCGCAATTCCGACCATCGACGAGCAGGATACGTTCCTTTCGGTCACCAATCGATTTGCGGCAGAACACAGGAATGAGACCATACTTGTGCTTGGCTGCGGAGACAGCTATGTCGAGCTGATCAGCAGCAACAAGGATCAGTTTCCCGAAAACATCATTGCGCCTTACATCGACATCGACATGATGCACGATCTGATCCACAAGGAAAAGTTCTACGCGATGTGTGAGCGGATGGGAGTCGATTATCCGGATACGTTTGTGTATCGCCGCGAAATGGGTGAGGTCACAGAGCTTCCTTTTGACGGCCCTTATATCATCAAGCCTTCCAATGGGATCGAATACTGGAGATTCCCGTTTCCAACACAGAAAAAAGTATACAAAGAGGACAGTCTCAAAGCTCTGAATTCTGTTCTTTCCGATATCTATGGGGCCGGTTACAAAGACAGCATCATCATTCAGAATTTCATTCCGGGTGACGATACTTTCATGCGCGTTCTGACCTGCTATTCCGACCAGCATGCCAGCGTCAGGATGATGTGTCTCGGAAATGTTTTGCTGGAAGAGCATACTCCTCACGGTATCGGAAATCATGCCGTCATCCTCACGGAGCATAACGAAGCGCTCGAAGAGCAGTTCCGAAAACTTCTTGACGGGATGGGCTATGTTGGCTTTTCGAACTTTGACATCAAATACGATCAAAGGGACGGCAAATACAAAGTCTTTGAGATCAACACGCGCCAGGGACGAAGCAATTATTATGTGACAGGCTCCGGCGCAAACATCGCCCAGTATGTCGTGGAAGACCGGATCTACAACCATCCGATCGATTTTCGCTCGGTAGACAAGGATTCTCTTTGGATGGTCGTTCCGAAAGGCGTTGCGTTCCGTTACATCAAGCCCGCGGAATACCGCAAGAAGATGAAGGAACTGATCGCCGCAGGAAAAATGGTCAATCCGCTCTACTACGCCCCGGACAATGCATTTGGGAGACGTTTGAATTTGTTCAAATCACAGATGGGTCATTACCTGAAGTATAGAAAATATATGAAGTGAGGGAATGCGAATGTGGGAAAAAGATCATAAAATACTCGGTGTTTTGGGTGGAATGGGTCCCCTGGCAACGCAGCTTTTTTACAAGCAGGTCATAGAACATACAGAGGCTTCCTGTGATCAGGAGCATGTGGATATGATCCTGTTCAATCATGCCACCATGCCCGACAGAACGGCCGCGATCCTTTCGGGAAAGACAGATGAGCTTTTTGCCGCGCACGTTGCGGATGCAAAGTCGCTGGAGCGTCTTGGTGTGGTTGCGATTGCGATCCCCTGCAATACATCCCATTATTTTGCCGACAGAATGCAGCAGGAGATTTCGATCCCCATCATCAATATGGTTCGCGAGACGGCCCGTTCTCTTGCAAACAGAGAAACGCCGGTCGACTGTGTAGGAATCCTTGCAACGGACGGCACGATCAATACCGGGCTTTACCAAAAAGCCTTTGAGGATATCGGCATAAAACCGGTCATCCTTTCGAAAAACAGACAGGCTCTTGTGATGAAGATCATTTATGAGGGCGTCAAAGCAGGCAATCCGATCGATTACAACGATTTTATTGCCATCGAGGAAGAACTTTCTGAGAAAGGCTGTCAGGCCGCTGTTATGGCTTGCACGGAGCTTTCCTGTTTCAAAGAAATGTACCGGCTTTCGGATTATTATATCGATGCGATGGAGGTCCTTGCAGAACGATCCATCGAGGCCTGCGGCAAGCAGCTAAAGAAAAAGTAGCCAAACCGGATAGTAAGATTATTTTAGGAGGACAGTATGTACCAGGATAAATGCACGATTGCAGAATATGTCGATCTTCTCCAGCAATATGGGCTCATCGACGCCCTGCATGTTTCGGAGGATGATTTTAGAAGAGAAATAAAGTATCTGTCCTATGACTCACAAGATATGAAGCCGGACGGACTTTTTCTTTGTAAGGGGGCACACTTTTTGCCCGAATATCTTTCTGACGCGATCGGACGCGGTGCGATCTGCTACATCAGTGAGACCGATTACCCGGAGGACGGCGGCATCATTCCGCGGATCATTGTAAATGATATTCGGAAAGCGATGGCGCTTGTCGGAAATCTGTACTACGGTGAAGCCTGGAAAGAACTCAAACTGATCGGGATCACCGGGACAAAAGGAAAATCAACGACGACCTACTATGTTAAATATATTCTTGATAACTACTTAAGCAAAAATGGAAAACCACAGAGCGCAGTACTTTCAGGTATCGATGTTTATGACGGTGTTATTTTCGAGGAATCCCACCTGACGACTCCCGAAGCAGTCATGCTGCACCGCCATCTTCGCAACGCCGCGGACAGCGGGATCGACTTTCTTGAAATGGAGGTTTCCAGCCAGGCATTAAAATATGACCGGACGATGGGGATCACCTTTGATGTCGGCTGTTTCCTGAATATTGGGGAGGACCACATCAGCCCGATCGAGCATACTGACTTTCAAGATTACTTTGATGCGAAGCTTATGCTCATGCAGCAGTGCATGACGGCCTGTGTCAACATAAGCACGGAGCACGGCGAGGCAGTACGCGAGGCGGCGGAAAAAAGCACAAAGGTCCTGACCTTCGGAACTGATCCGGCTGCCGACATCTATGGAAGCGGGATCAAAAGCAAAGACGGAAAGATCACCTTCCAGGTTCGCACACCAAAATATGCCACCGAAATCACTCTTGCGATGCCGGGACTGTTCAATGTAGAAAACGCGCTGGCTGCGATTTCCATCTGCTATGCGCTTGATATTCCGGTCGATTCGATCAAAGCAGGGCTTTCGATCGCAAAGGTCGCGGGACGTATGGAAGTTTTCCGCGGCGAAAAAAGCAAGACAACCGTGATCGTCGATTACGCGCATAATAAACTGAGCTTTGACCGTCTGTTTTCTTCCACAGCAAAAGAATACCCGGACCACAAGATTTTTGCGGTATTTGGCTGCCCGGGCAAAAAAGCGCTGGGGAGAAGACAGGAGCTTCCTGAAATCGCAGGCCGCTACTCGGCGAAACTTTATATCACCGAAGAAGATGCCGGAGAAGAAGACGTACACTCCATCAGCGAGCAGATCGCAGAGGGTGCAAAGGTAACCGGCTGCCCGACAGAGATCATAGATGACAGGGAAGAAGCGATCAAAAAAGCAATTGCAGAGGCTGACGACAAAACCATTATTTTGCTCACCGGAAAAGGACGCGAAACAAGACAGAAAAGAGGAACGCAGTATATCGATTGTCTCTCTGACGTTGAAATCGTGGAGAAATATTTGAAATAGTGCAGATGTTTTAAAAATAACAAAAATATAGCCATAAAATAAGCTGCTTAAAAAAACATAAAAGCCTGTAACTCCAACGAGTTACAGGCTTTTTTAAAATCAAATTAAAATTCTTCTTCTTCGGATTCCTCGTCATCATCGGGGAATTCACCGTCGATCACAGGGAGGATCTTGTCGATCAGGGTATTGTCATCTTCTTCTTCAAAGCTGTCGTCTGCGTTTTCCGAATCTTCAACGATATAAGGGAAGGAGACGCTGTATTCGTCAAGGGCATATTCCATGGCATCTCTAAAATCATACTCGTAATGCTGTTCGCCGAGTTTTTCCAAACGATAGAGCGCAAGGGCTTCACACACAGGGACAGCGGAAGCCGGTCCTCCGCTTTTGCTCTTGCAGTAGACCACAGAATCAAAGGTATACCAAAGGCGAAAACGGAACAATTCATCTGCAAAAAACCGTCGCTGGTCTGATTCCGGAGCAGACTGGGAAAGACCCAAAAGACTTTGCCGGATCGTTTCCATCAGCGTAAAGAAATCAGTAGCCTGTTCGGGTATGCCTTGCAGGACATCTTCAAAATAGTTTTCAAGCAGCTCTGTCAGAACCTTTTGGTCGACTTCCATCAGGACAGAGCAAAAGGCGCCTAGAGAGATCTCTTCGCTGCACTCCAAAAGCTCCGCAAGGTGCTCAAAATATTCAAATTGATCGGGAGCATCTATATCCAAAAGCTCCAGCAGTTCATCGGTTCTCATAATAATCACTCCTTTTATTTCTGAACGTCCAAATCAAAGCTTTTAAATGCTACGCGGAACTCCGACAGCGCAAAGATCCGATTGATCATGTTAATGAAATTTTCGGAGAGGTCGCTTGCATAGAATGTATTGTCAAAGGTAGATCCGTCAGCCAAAAGATTGCGGTCGGTCAGTTCTTTCTTTATGCTTCTGATGATTTCTTTCGAGGGGTTGATGATCGAAAGTCCGGGATACAGTTTTTCGATATTGGCGCGGATCAGCGGGTAATGTGTGCAGCCGAGCACCAGCGTATCGATGTTGTGGTAGGAGATGAATTGATCCAGATAGTGTCTTATCGAAAGATCCATGATCTGGTTTTCTATGATGCCTTCTTCGATCAGGGGCACGAGTGTCGGGCAGGAGACAGAATGGATCGTAAGCTCGGGATTGAGCTCGCGGATCAGCTTCTCATAGGCCTGACTTCGGATAGTGCCATTTTTACAGATGGAGGCACTGTTGTTTTACTTTGTTCAGGGTTCTGCAACGGTTTCTGCAGCGGGTTTGATGATACCGATCACCGGAGTATCCGGATAGCGGGCGGAAAGTTCGTCAAGGCAGGTCGCGCTTACCGTATTACAGGCGATCACGATCATTTTGACGTTCCGTTGGATCAAAAAATCTGCTATCTGTGTGGAAAACGCAGTGATCGTCGAAGGGGCTTTGGAACCATAAGGCGTCCGTGCCGTATCTCCGAAGTAAATGATGCGTTCTCCCGGCAGTGTTTTCATGAGCTGTGAAATACAGGTCAGTCCGCCGAGGCCGGAATCAAAAAACCCGATAGGTCTGTTGTCCATGTGTTTGTATTGTCCTTTCTTATTCTGCTTTGTATCTGAATTCTTTGCCCTTGGGCAGTGTCTGTGCGTAGAAAAGAGTTTCCGTTGAGGTCGAATCTGCCATCAAGGTCATGTGGAGCTTCGAGGTGTCATATAACTTTACGATGGAAGCAAGGCTTGCCGGTGCATCAGGAAGCTCGGAGTAGATATTTTTTGCATATTCGAAAAGCTCCGGACGATAGACGCTTTGTTTTCCCTCAGTACAGTTCTTTTCAAAAATAGCACCGTAAAAAATGTCGGCCTCTACAAGATCCTGGAAAAAGTGGCTTCCAAACGACAACTCCGGCATCAGGTGTCCGCTTTCGAATGACATTTCACAAAGTGCTTTTACATTGCAGATCTGTGAAAAACGAACCGGTACGCCAAGCTCTGCCGATGAAGTGCCCCAACGGCCGGGACCAAGAAGCATAAGGTTTTTCCCTGTCTGTTTTGCATAGGCGTTGATGACTTCGACTGCCCTTGACACGTTGAATTTTGAGTTGTAAGGAAGCTCATAATAGCCTTTTCCATCAACGATGGCTACAAGATCGATCGGCATCTGGATCGGGCCCCCCATAGCTCCTTCGTATAGGCGGAAGAAGGTATGCGAAAGGGGTACGTTTGGCAGCTTGACGCTGTGAGCGCCCGTACCTTTGGCCTGAAGTGGTCTGCATTGCACGAGGTCGATCAGAAAATCTCCTTCTTCGGAGAAATTTATCGTAAATTCAACATCTACCGGATACCGGTAATGTTCTTCGATCGTTGCCAGCATATCCCTAAGCACTTCGGTGATGCGCTTATCCTTCAGAATATTATCACAGGTCGTATAAATAAACTCTTTTTTGATTCCGCGGTCACTGAATTCCTGCTCTCTGACCCGGTCATGCTCCACGATCAGCTTCTGATACCATAGAGGAGCCTTTTGTAGGACTTCTTCCAAAGGAACCGTGACCAGACTGTTGTCCTGAAAGTCAAGAACGTCAACGTTTCTTTGTGCAAACTGGCCACGCCCGCCGGGGGTGAGGGTAGGTTTGTCCAAGGAAGCAAGGCGCGGGTAATCGTTTGATATACGGTCTACCGCACGTGTGCCGAGACCGGCTACGATACGGACCATTCCGGCATCGGGATTGATATCCTTGTTCCAGACATAAGTGTTTGTCGAATAGCCGACGCCTGCAGCGCCCGGCATGTAAATATCCTGATAAATGGAGCCGCTTACGCGCTGAACGAGGATCGACATCTGTTCATCGCTTTTATCTAAGCCTCTTTGCTGGCGATAGACCAACGCAGATTCATCCATCGCGCTTGCGTAGACTTCCTTGACCGCGTGGACAAAGGCTTCATAGCGCTCTTCCAAAGTGCCTTCGTTGACACAGAAAATGGAATCGTATTTTCCTGCAAATGCGTTGCCGAAACCATCTTCCAGAAAGCTTGAAGAGCGGACGATGATCGGATTTTGTCCAAAGTGGTCGAGCATGATCTTGAACATGTCACGCACCATTTCAGGAAATTTTCCGTAAGCAAGCTGGCTTTTCAAAGCCTTTGCGGCCATGAAATAACCCTCGGACGATTTATGCTGAAACCAGAGTTTCCACCAGTTATTGCTGATCAGGTAAGTATAGAACACGTTCGACCCAATGTAAAACGAGTCATGTGGTTCCAGATATTCTGCGAGATCGGGGCGGTTTTTTTCGACGATCTTTCGCGCGAGAAGCATGCCTGCGGATTTGCCGCCGATGCTTCCTGAGCCGATGAGACGGTCGTTGATGTTCAAATAGTCCTGAATGTTGAAGTTCTCTGTAAAAAGCTTCGCACGCTCGGTATCGCGGCCGATCAGGATACGGTAGAGCTTATCCTTGATCTCGGCTTGTTTTGCGGGGCCGTGTCTTGTTGCACTCTGGGCTTTCATAAAAAAGATATCCCAATTATCAAGGCGGCGTTTGCTGCTCGAAATTCCCTTAGGGCCGAGGAGCGCATAATATTTACTCGTGCTGATACCGTCTGTCAGAGGAACCAGACCGTTTTCGTCTTGTCCCTTAAAAAGATGAGGAAGGAACATCGTCGAAGTATGACGGTTTGAAACCTTGAGCGGGTGGACGTACATGCCGAAAGGGACTTTTACTGCATTCAGATAAATGCTTGCGGCCTCTCTGACCTGTCCGGTCGCGCTGTAGGAATGGACGTGGCGCAGCAGACTGAAATAGGCAACTGCACGAAGCTCCTTCATAGTAGGACAAATAGCCAGGAAGAAATTCCTCATCATAAAATCAGCGGCCCAGACCGACTGCAGTTCCGAAATGCAGTCAAAGATGTAGCGCGAATCAGGGCCTTCCTCTTCGATGACCTGGTTTACATGGACCGTCAAAGCTTCAAAGCCTTCGTCGGGATCGAGCTGGATGATTTTCAGCCCCTCCTGCGGAGATAAAAGCTGCTTATGCTCTGCAAAACGAAAATAGATCGTCTTTTTCCCTTGAGAAATCGATTTTTCCGCAAAGGGCTTGACGAAATACAGATAGTCCTCAATAGTGGAGATCTGCCAGACTACGCTGTCCCCGATACGAATATTCTGTAATATCGAATCCAATCCGGCGAGACCGGACTCGATTTTCTGCAATCTTGACATAGTGAACTCCTTTCTTCTTCGGACTCTGTTAGTTTACCAAAAAAGAAGAGATGATACAATTCACAAATCTGTGATTTGTAGATTTCCGCTGCTGTGGTATAATATATATACAATCATAACCAAAAAATGGGGAGGAAAACCATGTGTGCCAATAAAAATATAAAAACAAGAGAAGAAATTTCTCCTGAATATAAGTGGAATATCGAAGATATGTATCCAAATGAGGCGGATTGGACGTCTGCATGCCAGAAAGCAGAAACTCTCGGAGATGCCTTTTGCACTTTCGCGGGCAGACTTTCCGAAAGCTCCGATGTCTTGCTTTCTGCAATGAAAGAGAAAGACACGATCTGGCTCCTCGTCGAAAAAGCCTTTGTCTATGCGAGAATGAAAAAAGATGAAGACACCCGTGCATCCAAATATCAGACGATGGCCGATCAAGCACAGAGTCTGATTGCAAAGATCGCTGCGAAGATGTCCTTTTTCACGCCGGAACTGCTTGAAATCCCCGAAGAAAAGCTCCTTGGATTCCTTTCGGAAAACAAAGAACTCGGCGTGTACGAGCATGTGATCCGTGACACCTTGAGACAAAAGAAGCATGTGCTTTCGAAGGCGGAAGAAAACCTGATGGCAAAATTCCGTGAAGTCACGAGCGCTACCAATGATATTTTCAGCATGATCAATAATGCAGACATAAAATTTGGAACGATCATAGGCGAGGACGGAGAGGAAATCGAACTTACCCATGGACGCTACAGCAGCTTCATGGAATCCTCCGACCGAAGAGTCCGCAAAGAAGCTTTTGAAAAGATGTACGCCGCGTTTGAAGCCCAGAGGAACACGCTTGCAACGACTTACAATTATAACACAAAGACGGATGTCGTCATGACAGGAATCAGACATTATGGATCTTCCCTCGAAGCCGCTCTTTCCGGAGACAACATTCCAGACGAGGTTTACGATAATCTGATTTCTGTCGTCAACGAACATCTTCCTCTGATCCATCGCTATGTCGACCTTCGCAAAAAGGCTCTCGGTGTCGATGAAGTCCACATGTATGACCTTTATACACCGCTTGTGGAAACTCCGAAAGAGGAGATCAGTTATGAAGAGGCCCTTTCGATCATTGCAGAGGGATTGGCACCTTTGGGCAGCGATTATATCGAAAACATGAACAAGGGCATTGCCGCCCGGTGGATCGACGTCTATGAAAACGAAGGAAAGACCAGTGGAGCGTATTCTTTTGGCAGCTACGACAGCATGCCGTATATTTTATTGAACTATAACGGGCGCCTTAAGGATGTATTTACGATCGCTCACGAGATCGGCCATTCGATGCATTCCTACTACACCAGAGGCACGCAGCCCTTCGTATATGGCGGTCATTCGATCTTTACCGCCGAAGTTGCGTCTACGGTCAATGAAAATCTGCTTATGCTCGATCTGATCAAGAAAGAAACCGATCCGACGCGCAAAAAATATCTTTTGAACCTCTATATAGAGGAATTCAGAACGACCTTGTTCCGACAAACGATG
>CAZKCB010000047.1:0-11290 GCA_964550965.1 uncultured Oscillospiraceae bacterium | reverse complement strand
TCTGTTTCCGGCCTCTGCTTTTGCAGCAGGTGCAAATGAAGAACCCATCCTGACAGGTCTTACTCGTACCGGAATAGGGTCCGCCGTTATCGACAACAGCAGCAAAACCGCTACTTTCACTATCCCTTATTCTTATTCTACTCCGACAATCGATTTTGCATCGGGTCTTGATCGAACCTTCGACAGTTCGACCTATGCTTCTGTTATCACTACATTTCCCGGTCCCGGTGGCTCAACAGTCTCTTCCGCCGGAGGGTCGATCACGATGAATGTAAGCTATCAATACACTGCTGATGTCAATTCTACAGACTCGGCGATTTCCTCGGCGCCTCCGAGGTACAGCACAAATTATTCTCTCACGGTCCAAAAAGCAGCCTACATCGCTCCTACGTTTGGTGGAACTGTCTCAAAAAGCGGTGCCGGTGCGGGATCGATATCGCTGAGCTTCTCAGATTTTTCTGCAAAATATACTGTCAATGATGGACCGGCAATCGCTTCTATTTCTATTTCCGGCGCGAATCCAAGCTTTGGAAGTCTGAAACTGAATGGAAGCGATTATGTGTTTGGAACCCCGATCAACAGCGCCCAGAGCCTCAGTTTTGTTTCTACTGTTTCTTCCTCAAATTCTGCTTCCTATATCGTAAATGCCTATGATACGAGCAATAATCTTATCGCCGGCAGCGTTACACTGAATATCACAGTTTCTCCGGCGTCGCCGAAAGTCTTGAGTGTCACAACACAGGAGGAAGTTTCACGTGCGATCTCTTTTGCGGAATTTAACAGCATCTGCACTCCGGTTACAGGAAAGGATATTACGACGGTGAAGTTTTCTTCTCTTCCGTCCGCCGCTGCCGGAACGCTTTACTACGGCTCAAGCTTAGTTGTGGCAGGTACTGCTTATCCCGCTTCAAATATCAGCTTTGTTCCATATAAAGATTATTATGGCACTTTTTCATTAGCATATACCGCAGCTATTTCGGGAAATGACAATGCCTATACTTCAAGTATTACGTTCACGGTCACCGATGTCCCGGATGCAACGATATCTGTCATCAATTATAAAATGAACGAAAATGAAGCAAAGACCTTTAACACTGCAGATTTCTATAATGTCTGCGTAAACTATACAAAAACAGCTTTGCAATATGTACAATTCAGCCTTCCAAAATCCAGCTACGGAACGCTTTATTATAACTATACTTCGTCTTCAAATTATGGAAGTGTCGTAAAAGCTTCTACTCCATACTATTATAATTCATCTCCCTCGATCAGCAGCGTGACTTTTGTGCCTGCGGACAACTACAGCGGAACGTTCAATCTTTCTTACACCGCTTTGGATGCAACGAATAAATCATACAATGGCATCGTTACGATCACGGTTTCAGATAACACAGATGTCAGTACGATCAATTACAGCACAAAAGAAAATGAGGAATTTACATTTTCAGACTCTGATTTCAACAAAGTCTGCAAGGCGGGTTCGAAAGGCACTCTGAGCTACGTGAAGTTTACACTTCCTTCGACCTCAGAAGGCAGGCTTTATGAGAACTACTCGTCCTCTTCCAAGACAAAGATCGATGCTTCAACAAAATATTACTACAACGATGATCCCTCGATTTCAGATGTTACATTTGTGCCGGCCTCCGGCTATGAAGGAACCTTTTACATCACTTATTCGGGTCGAGGCGCCAGTGGCTCTTACACGGGAAAAATCAAAATAGTAGTTGGTGCAGGAAGCACTACCTCCACAACCATCACCTATAAAACGGATATGAATAAAGCAGTCACATTTGACGATGACGATTTCTATGATGTTTGCAAAAAACAAACCACAGAAAAGCTGAACTATGTCAAGTTTTCCCTTCCTTCTTCTTCGCAAGGTGTTCTGTATTATAATTATGACAGCTCAAACAGCAAACAAACCGAAGTCAGCACATCGACAAAATATTATTACTCCAGTGCGGATTATCTGAAGAAAGTAACGTTTGTACCAAAGACAAATTATTCAGGGACGGTTACGATCGACTACACCGTATACAGTGAAAATGGAACGAAGTACAGCGGAAATGTCAAAATTACTGTAGGTTCCGGTTCAACCACTGGTGGTGACATCAGTTATACAACAAAGCAAAACACGAATTTTTCATTGATTGTAAGTGATTTTAAAACCGTCTGTAAGAAGGCTTCCAGTGACGATCTTGATTACATCAAGTTTACACTCCCCTCCTCTTCTTACGGCACACTTTATACTGATTACACTTCTGCAAACAGCTATACAACGAAGGTAGCGTCTGCCACAAAATATTATGCGGATTCTTCACCGAGGATTTCGAGCATCTCCTTGGTCCCCGCGAAAGACTATTCCGGAACCTTTGTGGTTACCTATACGGGCTATGATGATGAGGGCGAAAGCTATACCGGAAAGATCAACGTTACGGTAAAAGCAGCCACAGTTCCCGTCGTTCCTGTGACTCCGGTCACTCCGGTGACTCCGACTGCCGCATCTGCTTATTTCAGCGATGTCAATTCAAAATACGCCTGGGCGGCCACGTACATTGATGCACTCTACAAAGCAGGCTATGTTGCGGGGACAGGCACGGGTACAAAGAAATTCAATCCTGCGGCCAAAATCACCAGAGGTGACTTTATGCTGATGATCTATCGTGCCTTGGGATTAAAATCAACAAATGCAAAAACGAATTTCTCAGATGTACCAAAAGGTAGCTATTACTATGATGCCATAGCCGTTGCAAAAGCACTTGGCATCGCACAGGGCGACAATGGTGAATTTGATCCAAAGGGAACGCTCACAAGACAGGATGCCATGGTTATTGTAAATCGTGCATTGACAGCCTCTGGAAAGGTTTTGCCTGCGGGAAGCAGCAGTGATCTTTCCTCTTACAATGATTCAAGCAAAATTTCAAGCTATGCTTACAATTCTGTTGCAACTTTGGTCAAAGCCAAAATCATCAACGGAACTGCCGCGAAAATCAATCCAAACAGCACCGTCAGCCGCGCAGAAATGGCAGTCATCTTGTATCGGGTCGTAAACTAATGTAGAAAATTTAAACAGCAAACAAACAGCCGCAGTTCTAAAAAAAGAATTGCGGCTGTTTTTATGGGCTGGTAAAAAATTGCTTCGAAAAAATCAAAGCACGAATAGCAACACGGCGAAAAAATGGAATCCGGATCCAACGATCACGAGTACATGGAACAGCTCATGAAAACCAAACTCTGGAAGGTTAGGTTTTTTCAGAATATAGAACACGGCACCGACGGAATAGGAAATCCCTCCGCAGGCGATCAAGGCAAGACAAGTCGTGGGGATCTCAATGAACGCTTTGAGGTCAAACACGATAGCCCATCCCATCACAAGATAAAGCGAAGTCGAAAGCCAGCGCGGCGCGGTCATCCAAAATTGTTTGATCAGATTTCCGATGATCGCTACTGACCAAATAACCCCGAGAAAAACGCTCGCGTCATGCAAGCTCATAAACCCGAGGGCAATCGGTGTGTAGGTTCCGGCGATCAAAACAAAAATCATGCCGTGATCCAATTTTCGGAGCCTTTTGACAACCCCAGCCCCTCGATTTGAATAATGATAAACGGAACTTGCAGTGTATAAAGCAAGCAAGGATGCGCCAAAGATCATCGCCCCGATCAAAGAATATACATTTGCAGCACCCTCTGCCCACCATACAAAAGGAAAAACAACAGTTGCGGTGATTCCAAAACAAGCGCCGAGGAAATGAGTGAAGCTGTTCATCGGTTCTCGCGCTTTTTGGAAATAAATCGGCATAGGCATTTTTATACCTGCGCCTGACCAAGTCGGAACGCCTTGATATTGATGTCAACAAACGCCGGTTTCACCTTCTTTTGAATGATCTGTTCCCAGTCGATATCGGGCAGATCGATCGCCTTTACGAGCGCACCCAAAAGAACGATGTTCATGGTTTTGGGATTGCCGAGCTTTTCGGCGATTTCAGAAGCTTTAAACACATAGGTCTTGACCTTGCCGGCCAGTTCTTCCAAAACACCGTCAGGATAAGGCACAAGCCCCATCTGGATCGGTGCAGACGGGATCTCATAGTCATTGATGACCATCTTTCCGCCTTTTTTTATGTATCCGATCCATCTTAAAGCTTCCATTTTTTCAAATGCAACAATAAGATCGGCTTCGCCTTTTCCGATGATCGGTGCGTTGACCGTTTTTCCGAAACGGATCTGTGTGCTTACATTGCCGCCTCTTTGCGACATACCATGGATTTCAGACATTTTAACATCATATCCCGCTTCCATGAGTCCGGTAGAAAGGATCTCACTCGCAAGGATCGTCCCCTGCCCGCCGACACCGACCAGCAATATATTTTTTACATCACTCATTTTACATCCTCCTGGCTGATTGCATCAAAGTGGCAAACCTGTTTGCATAAACTGCAGCCGGTGCATGCTTCCGAAACGATCGAAATCGTATCTCCGGCACGTATAGCCGGACAGCCGAGCTTGACGCAGGCGCCGCACTTCTTACATTTTTCGGCATCGATCACACATTTTTTAGGTTTCAGATCGAATTCCGACTTGTCTTTTTCACTGAATTTCTTCAACGCACAAGGCCAGCGCCCAATAACCACCGTCGCTTCGTTCTTCGCCATCGCCTCGTCGATTACTTTTTGGCAGGCTCCAAGGTCAAGAGGGTTGACGATGTAAATGTTTTCTTCTTTGAATCCCAAGGATTTGCAAAGCAAAGGGATATCAACTGCCGTTGCCGGTGCACCCATCAAGGTGAAATCAGAACCCGGATTTTCCTGATGACCCGTCATACCGGTGATCCGGTTATCGAGGATCACGGTCATGCAGTTGCTTTTATTATAGATGACATTCATAAGGCCTGTTATGCCCGAATGGAAGAAGGTCGAATCTCCGATTACGGAAACGACTTTTCTGTCTTCTTTTTCAAGTTCAAAGGCTTTTGCGGCGCCATGCGCCATGCTGATGCTTGCCCCCATGCAAATGCAGGTGTCCATTGCAGAAAGCGGCGGAGCCGATCCCAGTGTATAGCAGCCGATGTCACCTGTTATCATCACATTTTTCTTCTTACTGATCAGATAAAAGAAGCCTCTGTGAGGGCACCCGGCGCAGAGGGTCGGCGGGCGTGAAACCGCCTGCGTTTCGGTTTCAAGGGTTTCATTTTTAATACCGAAGACTGCCTCCCGAATAATATCGGGGTTCAGTTCATCCATTTTCGGGATGATCGATTTCCCGATGCAATCGATCCCTGCGATACGCAAGGCGTTTTCCATATAAGGATCCATTTCCTCGATCACATAAAGCTTCTTGACCTTAGCCGCAAACTCACGGATCAGATCCATCGGCATGGGGAAGGACATTCCGATTTTGAGATACGAAGCGTCCGAGCCAAAAACGTCCTTCGCATATTGGTAAGCGACACCGGCACTGATCACGCCGATTTCCGTTTTGTTATACTCTGCCTGATTGATTCCCGAAGTATTTGAATAAGCTTCCATTGCAGCAATGCGGTCTTCGAGATTCTTGCGCATGACCTTTGCATTTGCAGGGGTCGCTACGTATTTTTTTATGTTCCGCTCATATTTGATCGGTGCTTTTTCGACACGGTCCGACAGTTCTACGATGCTTTTGCTGTGGCAGATCCTTGTCGTTACGCGAAGCATGACAGGCGTATCGAATTTCTCCGATAAATCAAATGCCAGCTTCGTGTATTCTTTTGACTCCTGACTGTTTGATGGTTCGAGCATCAATATCCTTGATGCTGTGGCATAGTTGCGGTTGTCCTGTTCGTTTTGCGAACTGTGCATTCCCGGATCATCTGCCGATACAAGCACGCAGCCTCCGTTTATTCCGGTATAGACCGCCGTAAAAAGTGGGTCTGCCGCTACATTGACTCCTACATGCTTCATCGTCGAAAGGCTTCTTACTCCGGCAATCGAAGCACCGAGTACTGCTTCCAGTGCAACCTTTTCATTCGGTGCCCATTCACAATACAGCTGGTCTTTGTACTGCACGAGATTTTCAAGGATCTCCGTGCTTGGCGTTCCGGGATAACCTGACGCAAAAAGCAGTCCGGCTTCGTACGCGCCTCTAGCAATGGCCTCATTTCCGGTCATCAGTTGTTTCATTTTCTGTTCCCCTTTTTCTTAATTTGCCGCTTCTTGTTTTTTGAGTTGCTCAAAGATCAGCTCGGCTTTCTTTCTGTATTTCTTTTCATTTTCTTTGTCATTCGCGAGAGCATACAAGTCAGCTAGCTCAAGCATCGTCTCAATATGAGAGGGATTTTTATTAAGCGCTTTTAATAAATGAACAAAAGCGGGCTTACTTTTTCCGGTCCTTGCATAGGATACCCCGAGATAATAGGAAAGCGGCCACCATTCTTTGAATCTTGATTCCGGATCTGTATAGGGCTCAAGTATTTGGATCGCTTCTTCAAAACGCCCGGAAAGCGAACAATTGATGCCACCTTCAATTTCGATGGGTTCTTTGAGCTGCTCTCGTCTTTCCCGAATCTCTTTTTTGTCCTTGGGATTCATGCTGAGCTTGAGGTACTCCTGCCAGACCAAATCAGACTTCAGGTAGAGTCCAAGATTCAGATAACCGTAGCCCAGAAAATAATAGGCTTCTGCATAACGAGGATAAAGTTGTATCAGCAGTTCAAAGTACTCGATCGATTCAGCTTTGAATCTTCCTACATACTCGGGATCTTCACTGGTAAGGTAGAGTTCGCGGCAGACTCTCGCATAACTGTACATGGCATCTTTATAATCAGCCTTGAGCATCAAAATTCCACGGAAATAGAGTGCAGCCTCTTCGAACTGTTCTTTTTCGGCAAGGTGTCTTCCCCGTTTCAGGATCCCCTCGAGGATCTTTGGCCCAAAGCAGCGGTTCATAAATTCTATATACTGAGGCACATATTTGAATTTCGGGTCTGCGCCCATAACACAGATCATGTTTTCGGCGATATGCTCCGGCTTCAGCCCCTCTCCGCCGGAAAAGCCTTCATAGTCTTCTTTGCGTAGGGGTATCATTGCACCTTTCAGGAAATCCGCTTTCCCCAGTCTTTCAATATACGCGGCGGAAAACTCATCGAAGACGAAATGTTTCAGATACCTTTGCAGGTATGTGCCGACACGATCTTTTCTCAGCTCGAAAGGAGGAAGTGCTGGTGCTTTCGGTGAGATTTTACTCTTTTCTCCAACAAGTTCACTATCTTTTTTGGCATAGACAGCAGGAATTTGATCCTTTTCGAAGGCTTTCATAATGCAAGCTCCCATCCTTGTTTCATAAATTTTTTGACTGCATCCGGATTTAAGGTCCGTTCAAGATCTTTTGTCAGGATCTCTTTGACCTCTGAAAATGTCTCCGGCAATTCTTTTTCTTTCCATTCTGCATATTTGGCAAGGATACGATAATGGTTCTCCTTGCTCTGTGATTGGTTTTGATATCCTTTTTTATAATAAAAAACCGCGAATTCATCGTAAAAGTCAAAGGGTGCGACCGAAAGCCCGTTTGTAAGATATTCGAGCGTTTCTCCGAATCCTCCCCGGTTATAATAGCGGTCTAAAACAGTCTCGATCATTTTCAAACGTACCAGCTCTTTGGCGGAAAGAAAGCGATTTGAAATCACCTCATACGGTGCTTTTTCACGATAGACATATCCATACTCTTCCGCCTGTTCTGAAATCGGGGTCCCCGGAAGAAGCTTTAAAAAACCAAGCTGCAATGCATGCGGGTATAAGGAATATACATCATTAAATGATTTTCGAAAGCCTGCAAACCCTTCGTAGGGAAGACCTGCAATCAAATCCAGATGAAGGTGTATATTATCTTTTTCGCGGATCTTCCTGATGTTTTGCGAGAGTTTCTGGAAATCAGCAGTCCTCTTGATCGCCTCAAGAGTATCAGGATTTGTACTTTGTACTCCGATCTCAAATTGAAAAAGCCCGGGTCTTACTTCATCTAAAACGCGAAGCATCTCCTCATCAATGAGCTCAGCGCACAGTTCAAAATGAAAATTAGTGACTCCGTTGTCACTTTCGATCAGGTAGCGCAAAATCTCCACTGCACGTTCCTTGTCATAATTGAAGGTGCGGTCGAGAAACTTGACCTGTTTGATGCCTTTGTATAAAAAATACCGGAGTTCCTGCTTGACCCTCTCCATTGGAAGAGGTCTTACCTCGCGCTCCAATGCCGAAAGGCAATAGGTACAACGGAACGGACATCCACGCGAAGATTCATAGTATACGATTTTATCCGCCTCGCAAGGCAGCTGCTGGTAGGGAAACGGAACTTTATTCAAATCAACGGCTTCCGCAGCAGAATTTATAACGATCGTCTCTTCGTTTCGAAACGCAAGCCCATCGATCCCATAATAACCCAGCGCTTTTTCAAAATCAGTAATCAGGTTGCTGTCAGCTGCTTCAGCAAATTTTTCAGGCTCTCCGGCTTCGGAAAACAAGACCCGCAAAAGTTTCGGGAACGTTTCCTCCCCTTCCCCTTTGAGGATCATATCGATCGCCGGATTTTCGGAAAGGATCTCCTCTGCGCGATAAGATACTTCCGGGCCTCCTAAAAGGATGACCGTTTCGGGTCTTGCTTTTTTCAATGTATCCGCCAAATATAGAATGCGCTCGATGTTCCAAATATAGCAGGAAAAGCACAGTACGTCGCTTTCCGCACGCATGAGTTCGGTATAGATCAGATTATCGTCCTGATTGATCGTAAACTCTCTGAGTTCTATCGAATCCCTCGCTTCTGCAGAAACCGAATAGAGGTACTTCAGCGCAAGGTTTGAATGGATGTATCTGGCGTTCAGGGTCGTAAGCAAGATCTTCATGTCTAAAGCATCCTAAACCTTTCGTCCTTCAACAGGCCTGAATTTTTCTCTGCGGAAGCGATCTGCTTGAGCATTTTCTCTTTGTCGCGAGGCAAGTCACCCGCAAGAGAAAGATAATTCGACGCATGATTGCTTCGGAATGTGCATTTCTTTTTTACGTCTATATTTTCAAGCATCAATTTTGTTTCAAGAAGAACTTCGTATGCTGTAAGAAGCTTGAATTTTCCGGAGTTGATATCCTTGTAGATTTCTGCCGCAGGGTCGATCATCAGAGTCAAAAGACCGATATAAGAAGGCTCCATCTTGCTGATCACCTTGCCGGTTTCGATCGCATGCTCACGCCAACCGTCCTGTCCGGCAATACCGGAAATAAAAGTCACCGAAGCCTGTATGCCGGAATCTTCGATCTTTCTGACGGCTTCTACCAGTTCCTCAGCGGTTGCGCCTTTTTTGATGTCTTTGAGGACCTTATTACTTCCTGATTCTGCTCCGATATATATGATGCTGATGCCTTTTGCAAGAAGCTCCTTCAGTTCGTCCGGAGTCTTTCGAAGGACATCCTGAGGTGAACCGTAGACGCCGACACGACGGCATTCCGGGAACAAAATCTTTATTTCATCAAGAATACGCACCAGCGTGCTGTTTGGAAGAACAAGCGCATCACCATCCGCAAGAAAGATTTTTTCTACGCCGCGATAATGCTTTTTTGCCCAGTGAAGATCCTCAAGAACTTCTTCGATCGGCCTGATCGAAAACTTCTTGTCTTTGTACATGCTGCAAAAAGTGCATTTATTATGAGCGCACCCGAGAGTCACCTGTACGATCAGACTGTTAGCCTCGCTTGGAGGTCTGTATACGCTTCCACTGTATCTCATAGTTTACATTCTTTCCGGTGCTTCCATTCCAAGAAGAAGAAGCCCATTTTTTATGGTTTGTTTTGCTGCATAGGTCAAGGCTAATTTCGCTTTCTTTTCGTTTTCGTCTTCCACAAGGATATGCTCGTTGTGATAAAAACGGTTGAAGTACTGTGCGATCGTAACGATATGACGCGTCACGATCGAAGGCTCATAGCGTTCGGCCGCATCGATGATGATGGCCGGGAATGCATAGATCAGCCTTGCCAGATCGTATGCACTGTCTCCGCTTATGTGTGAAAGGCTCAACAGCTTCGGATCGCCGATGATCGCTTCCGCGTTATCTTCGGTCAGTCCTCCGTTGCGCAGGACGCTCGCGGCTCTTGCGTGAGTATATTGAACGTAAGGGCCGGTTTCTCCGTCAAAGTTCAGGACTTTGTCCCACGAGAAGACATAATCTTTGATCTTGCCGTTTGAAAGCTCATTGAAAATGACCGCTCCGATACCGACCTGCTTTGCGGTGATATCGACATTATCAGTATTTACATTTTTTTCCATTATTATTTGACGGGTCTGTTCCACTGCTTTGTTCAAAACATCTTCGAGGAAGACGACTCTGCCTTCCCTTGTGGACATGACCCCATCTTCTAAGCTCACAAGCCCGAAAGGAACGTGTACGCAGTCTTTTGCCCAGGGGAAGCCCATCAGTTCAACGATTTTGATCCATTGCTGGAAATGCAGATTCTGTTGTGACGCAACCACATAGATGTTGCGATAAAAATCGTAATGCTCTTTGCGATAGACGGCTGCTGCAATATCTCTTGTGATGTAGAGCGTAGAACCATCCTTTTTCATGATCAGCGCCGGCGAGAGATTGTATTCGGAAAGATCGACGATCATTGCTCCGTCAGATTCGACAAGAAGCTTTTTCTCTTTCATAATGTCGACGACCCGCTCCATTTTGTCGGAATAAAAACTTTCTCCGGCGTAAGAGTCAAATTCGATACCGAGCATTTTATAGACGCGATTGAATTCTTTAAGGCTTTCTTCGCGGAACCACTGCCAAAGAGCGGTCTCCTCAGGTTCTCCTTTTTCGAGCTTCGTAAAGGTTGCTCTTGCTTCATCTTCAAGACTGGGATCTTTGTCTGCTTCTTCGTGGAATTTGACATAATAGGAAAGAAGGCTCTTGATCGGCGTATTCTGAACGTCTTCCTTGTTTCCCCAGCGGCGATAAGCCACGATCATCTTTCCGAACTGTGTTCCGTAGTCTCCGAGATGATTGATCCTTACGGTGTCGTAACCGATAAAATCATATAATTTGTAGATCGCATTTCCAATGACGGTGCTGCGGATATGTCCGATGTGAAAAGGCTTCGCAATGTTCGGCGAAGAAAACTCAACAATGACCTTCCGGTTTTGCCCGATATCGCTCTTTCCATAACTTGTTCCTTCATTCATGACCGCTGTGACGACCTCGGAAAGAAAGACCTCCCTGCTTAAAAACATATTTACATAGGCATTGACCGGCTCTACCTTTGAGAAAAGTTCGTCTTCTGCAAGTTTCTCGGCG
>CAZKCB010000046.1:8036-11390 GCA_964550965.1 uncultured Oscillospiraceae bacterium | reverse complement strand
TTTTTTTTTTTTTCATTTTTGAATAAACGAAAAAAATTCATCGACGCAGTCTGCATTTCCGGAGGAGAACCAACCTTGCAGAAAGGCTTACCGGACTTTCTGCGAAAGATCAAAGAACGAAATCTTTCGATAAAGCTCGATACAAATGGCACAAATCCGTCGATGCTCCGAATGCTGCTTGAACAAAATCTCCTTGATTTTGTCGCCATGGATATCAAAGGGCCTTCGGAAAAATACGAGGAGATCGTTCGGGCCGCGGTGGATTTTTCTGCTATTCGCGAAAGTGCAGAGCTTTTGATGGATGCAGCAAGGCGTGCAAAGATTATTCTGGAATTTCGCACGACCGTATGTGCCGAACTTTTGAGCAAAGCAGATATAAAAAACATGCTTTCCGAATATGAAAAATCTCCGAGCTGGTACTTACAGACCTTTAAAAATCCGGGAAGCATTGTCGATGAACATGGAACATACAGCGCATATACAAAGGAAGAAATGAAAAACATGGGGGAAGAATTTTGCGTCAGCGTAAGGTAAAACATGAAACGGAGCGGCTTGCCGCACTTGAACGATATTCTGTCAGCGACGGAACAGAACGAAAAGGACAGTGGGCAGAACTATTCTCTGAAAAAGGACCGCTTTTCTTAGAACTTGGATGTGGAAGAGGCCATTTCCTGGCTGCGCATGCGGCGGCCAGGCCGGATTTTTGTTACATCGGATGCGAAGGCCGCAGCAGTATCGTACTTCGTGCGATGGAACTGATAGCACAAAAGGATATCAAAAACGTACTCTTCATTCCGGATTTTATTCTTCGAATGGACGATTACTTTGCAGCAGGCGAACTTTCGGGCATTTATTTGAATTTCAGCGATCCCTGGCCAAAGGTGCGTCATGCGAAACGAAGGCTGACACATCGATCCTATCTTTTGGGCTATCAAAAAGCTGTTTGCGAAGGCGGCTTTATTGAGTTCAAAACCGACAACCAGGAGCTTTTTGACTTTACATTGGAGGAATGCGAAGCAGTTGGTTTTGCCATTGCTGAAAGCACAAGGGATCTTCATAAAACGGAGCTTCCCGCGCGGCTCATACAGACACAGTATGAGCATCGGTTCCGCTTGCTCGGAAAACCGACCTGCTATTGCAGGATCATTTGCAGTAAATAGATAGCAAGCTTGATAAAATTGAAATCCACCCGCGGTTGTGCCTGTCTGTTTTATGTTATAATGAACGCAACAATCTTTACGGCGTTGCCGCAAGGAAGCGTTCATTGAATCATGTTTTCACAGCAGGATAACATGATATAATAAAAGACACTAATATCAGCTAACGATGGAAGAGGATGAGCAATGAGCTTTACACATTTGCATGTGCATACACAATATAGTCTGCTTGACGGAGCTGCGGTGATCAAGAACGTGATTGCACGCGCCAAGGAACTTTCGATGGAAGCACTTGCAATTACGGATCACGGCGCGATGTTTGGCGTGATCGATTTTTACAAAGAGGCAAAGAAGCATGGCATCAAGCCGATCATTGGCTGCGAGGTCTATACCGCTATGCGTTCCATGAGCGACAAAGAACCGGAAAAAGACAAACGGCAGGGACATCTTGTTTTGCTTGCAAAAAATGAAGAAGGCTATCACAATCTGATGAAAATCGTTTCTGCCGGATACACTGAGGGCTTTTACTATAAACCAAGGGTCGATAAAGATATTCTCAGACGTTACAGCAATGGTTTGATTGCTCTTTCCGCCTGTCTTGCAGGGGATGTTCAAACCAAGCTTTTGAACAATGATTATGCGGCGGCAAAGCAGGAAGCCCTGACATTGCTTGAGATCTTTGGTGAAGGAAACTTCTACCTGGAGCTTCAGGATCATGGGATCGAAGAACAGCTTGCGATCCTTCCGATGATGAAACAGCTCGGCGAGGAGACAGGCATTCCTTTTGTTGTGACGAATGATGTTCACTATGTAAAAAAGGAAGATGCCGTCCCGCATGACGTACTGCTTTGCATACAGACTGCAGCCAATATTGACGATGAAAACCGGATGCGTTTTCCGAACGATCAATTTTACTTAAAAACAGAAGAAGAAATGAAGAAGCTTTTTCCTGATATCCCGGAGGCGATCGAAAATACGGCAAAAATTGTTGAACAATGCAATTTGGACTTGCGATTCGGGGAACTACATTTGCCGGAATTCCATCCGCCGGAAGGAAAAGAAAACAAAACCTATTTGCGCGAACTTTGCAGGGAGGGCCTTTTTGCACGCTATGGTGCGGAAACTGAAGAACTCTCAACGCGTCTGGAATACGAACTTTCTACGATCGAACGAATGGGATTTGTAGAATATTTTCTCATTGTTTGGGACTTCATACACTATGCCAAAAGTCAGGGGATCATGGTTGGCCCTGGCAGAGGTTCAGCGGCAGGCAGTCTTGTTGCCTATTGTCTTCGGATCACAGACATCGATCCGATCAAGCATGGACTTTTATTTGAACGTTTCTTAAATCCTGAGCGGATCAGCATGCCTGATATCGATATCGATTTTTGCTATGAACGAAGAGGCGAAGTCATCGACTATGTCATTCAGAAATACGGCGAAGATAAAGTCGCCCAGATCATTACCTTTAACAGCATGAAAGCAAGAATGGCTGTCCGCGATGTCGGAAGAGCTGTAAATATGACCTATGGTGAAGTCGATGCAATCGCGAAAAAGATTCCTTTTGATTTGGGGATGACGATCGACCGGGCGCTCGAAGTAAGTGTTGATTTAAAAAATGAATATGACAATGACAAACGCGTAAAAAATCTGATCGATACGGCAAAGGCCCTCGAGGGAATGCCGAGAAACCCGGGAACCCATGCTGCGGGAGTCGTGATCTCAAAAAAAAGCATAAACGAATATGTGCCCCTTTACCTTGCCGACAAAGGGATCTGCACACAATATACAATGGGAACGATCGAAGAACTTGGACTTCTGAAGATGGACTTTCTTGGACTTCGTAATCTCACGATCATCCGCGATGCCCTCGAAATGATAAACGAAAACCATGGGGTCACGATAGATTTTTCATCCATGGATTACGAAGACCCCGCAGTTTATGAGCTCATCAGCAGCGGAAATACGATGGGCGTGTTTCAGTTGGAAAGCTCGGGCATGCGCCAGTTTATGAAAAATCTGCGCCCTGACTGTTTTGAAGACATCGTGGCGGGTATTTCCTTGTATCGACCGGGCCCGATGGCTTCGATCCCTGTCTATATCGAAAACAAAAAAAATACGGAGAGCATCCATTACCTTGATAAAAGCCTGAAGCCGATCCTTTCCGTGACTTATGGCTGCATGGTCTATCAGGAGC
>CAZKCB010000046.1:0-8026 GCA_964550965.1 uncultured Oscillospiraceae bacterium | reverse complement strand
AGGGATCCCGAAAATAAGTGTCTTAACAACGGACAAACGGCCAGGGCCGGAAACGTCGAAATCCAACGCTGCATGCGAAATGGTATCCCACAAAATGCAGCCGAAGAAATATACGGCCAGATGATCGATTTTGCCAACTATGCCTTCAACAAATCCCATGCGGCAGCGTATGCGGTAGTTGCTTACCAAACGGGGTATCTGAAAGTCCATTATCCTGTGGAATTTATGGCAGCGCTTATGGGCTGCGTTATGGGGGATTCTTCTCAAGTAGCCAAATACATCAGAAACTGTGCAGAGATGAAGATCGAGGTATTGCCTCCGGATGTGCTCGAAAGCGGTAAGAAATTCACCGTTATTGACGGAAAGATCCGCTTCGGCCTGATGGCAGTCAAAAATGTCGGAGAAGGTGTCGTTGACGCGATCCTCAGGCTTCGCAAGGAACTTCGGCCCAAAGACATTTTTGAATTTATGAATCGCATCGACATACAGGATATCAACAAAAAAGCGATCGAAAGTCTGATCAAAGCAGGGGCCTTCGACAGCCTCAATGAGAATCGGGCACAACATCTCGCGGTCTATGAGCCGCTGATCGAATCCGCGCAAAGTGACTCCCGCAAGACGATTGCAGGTCAACTTTCGCTGTTTCGTGAAAACACTGAGGCTATGAATGGCTGCGGGATCGCAGCACGTTTCCCCAAAGTCGCAAATTTTACCAAAAATATTTTGATCGCCATGGAAAAAGAGATGCTGGGAGTTTATATCACCGGGCACCCGCTTGAAGATTACGGAGAGCGGATCGAACGGATCGAAACGCTTACAGCCGAAGACTTGACTCATGGCGGAGATGAAGAGAGCATACACAATACCGTGAGGGACGGAATGCCTGTGACCTTAGCTGGTATGGTCAGCGGCAAACGGATCTTACTGACAAAGAAAAATACACAGATGGCATTTATTCAACTCGAAGATCTTTCGGGAACCGTTGAAGTCGTAGTATTTCCGAATGTTTTCGAGCGGGCAAAGGAATTCCTCTCAGAAGATTCCGTTATCGTCGTAAAAGGAACTGTCAATTGTCGTGAGGAAGAAGAACCGAAGATCCTCGCGGAGAAGATCTTTTTGATCGATGACTATGATGGAGATGCGCTGCGAGCAGCTGTGAAACTCCGGATCCCTGGAGATATGGACGAACAGGAAACTCTTTGTGACATGAAAGAGATACTGGAAGCCTTCCCGGGAGATACTCCGGTCATCATTTACCTGACCCAAAGCAGAAAAAGCCTGAAAACGGGTACCAATCTTTGGATATCGCCTTGCGACGGATTTTTCTCCGAAATAGAGAAGCTTGTCGGAAAAGAAAATATAAAATAAAGGAAGAGGAGACTGACAGATGAAAACGATTGGAGTGCTGACCAGCGGCGGAGATGCTCCGGGCATGAACGCGGCGGTTCGTTCCGTAGTACGAAGCGCGATCCATTATGATATGAAAGTGTATGGAATACAAAAGGGCTACGAGGGCTTGATCCACGGAGAACTTACGGAGATGAATGTTTCTTCCGTTGCGGATATCATCCAGCGCGGAGGAACGGTTCTTCGGACTGCAAGGAGCGAAGCCTTTATGACTCCAACCGGTTTCGCCCGTGCGATGGATATGCTGCAAAACTTCGAAATCGAAGGCCTTGTTTTCATCGGTGGAAACGGGTCTTTTGCGGGCGGGCTCGAAATCGCAAAGGAAGGCGTGACTGTCATGGGACTGCCGGGAACCATTGATAATGACCTTGCGTATACTGAATATACGATCGGCTTTGATACTGCGGTAAACACCGTTTTGTCGGCTATCGGCAACATCAGGGACACTTCTTCTTACCATGGGCGCAGCACCGTTATAGAGGTTATGGGAAGAAACTGTGGAGATAATGCACTTTATGCAGGACTTGCCGGTGGTGCAGAGTATATTCTGGTTCCTGAATTTGACGTCGATATAAATGCGATTTGCCGTAAAATCATTCAGGGAAAAAATCGGGGAAAGCTCCACAGCATCATCATAAAGGCAGAAGGCGTAAAATTAAGTTCGGCAGAGCTTGCGACTCTCATCAATCAAAGGACGGGACTTGAAACGAAGATCGTCGTCCTCGGTTATATTCAAAGAGGCGGATCTCCTACGGCCAGAGATCGTTTGCTTGCCAGCAGAATGGGCTTTCGTGCAGTTGAACTTCTGGCTACAGGTGAAGGCGGGAGCAGAGCGATCGGCATAAAAGGAAGCCATATCGTTGATTTTGATTTGGAGGAAGCATTGGCACTGACCAAAACATGGGATGCTTCACTGATGGAAATTTCAGATATCCTTTCGATTTAAATGACACCGCATCGTTTTTGAAGAATATAATATAAATAATCGGATATTCTATGAGTGAGAATTCATATAAAGGATATAATTAAAGCAGAACAAATCATTTGTTCTGCTTGTTTTTTATCAAAATGCAAGTGTTGTTACAAGAAGGGTGGGTTTGATTGTGAAATATGCTCCTGATGAAAACACACACTGGATGAGGGGTGGCCGCCTCAATCAGAAGCGTCATATCGATATGTCAGAAGAAGAAAAAGAAAATGTGGCGACCTGTCCAGGTGAAAAAGCTGGTCATATCTGTAAAAACCCTGTTTTTAGATGTACAGAGTGCGGAAATTATGGCTGCGCACAAGAGGTAGTGGAAAAATGTTCCGCGCAGGGGTTTAAAAATGACAAATGCCTCAACTGTGGTGCAGTAGGAACACGTATGCCCATAATGAAAAATGAATTTGCAGAATTCATTTTAGAATGGAAAGAAAAAGACGTATAAGCAAATAAAAAGTGATCCGTAAAAAATATATCCCCGGAAGCAATGCTCCGGGGATATTCCTTTTCTTTTTTCAGGAAGGGATCACGAGGACCTGAACACCCTTTTTTACGCGCGTGCGCAGTTGTTGGACGAGATTGTCCTTTTCCTTTGAGTCCCCGGATTCTCCAAGGACGATCTGCGTAATTTTATATTGCTTGACCAGATCGGTCAGAGTATCGAGAACATGGTTGCATCTGACGACCGTAAGCTGAGCGCCGTATTGAAAGGCCTTTTCATATAGATATTCCAAGGCTTCGCCCTCTTTGGAATTTCCAAGAAAGTTCAATTGGTAATGGGCGACATGTATAATAAAAAGTTCATCTTTATCTTCATCTAACAGATCATGTCCATATTGGATCAAGCGGTCGCAAGTTTTTTGCTGAGTTACACAGACCATAACTTTTTGAGCCATTGTGAGTATCCTCCTTTTGCTGGGACAACAATTACCACTATCGATTATATCGCACCTGTGGCATCTTTGCTACGGATATTTCGAAAGCATTCACATTGACGGAAAGAGAAGGCTTCTATATAATCAAGGTAGGATAATAAAAAAAACCGGAGGTCAGTAATATATGCGAATTGCTTCACTTGTGACAGGAATCCTCTTGGTATGCACAGGAATCTGGTGCTTTACCAATTCCGGATTCACTTTTTTATCGTTTGCCTTTGTTCTTGGCTGCATGATTCTGCTTTCCGGCCTTTGCAATATCGTTACTTATTTCTTGGATAAGAATCGCTCAGCATACGACGAATGGAGACTTGCGGAAGGAGTCTGGTCGACTCTTTTTGGGATCATTATACTTTCTGATTTGTTGATCACAGACGAAATTGCGGTCGTTTGCTTTGGAATGTGGCTTTTAAGCTCGGGAATCAATCGCTCGGTCGTTGCATTTATGCTCCGAAGAGAAAAAACAAATACCTGGTATTTGGGCGCAGCGTTTGGCGGTGCAAGCGTGTTGGGCGGATTTTTAGCTTTTCTTGATCCTCTGATGAGCGGATTCGGCATGGTTGTAATTATGGGCATCGCGTTTCTTCTTCAGGGGGCAAATATGATCGTGATATTTGCAAAAATGAAAAAAACATTGGGGAAAACCCAAAAGGAGCCATTAAAATGAGCCAAATGGAAGGAAAAAGAGAAGACGCCTTTGAAGGAACGGTCCGAGAAAAATTGATTTCATGGATCATTCTTGTTTTGGCCTTTGTAGCTTGCTGGTATATGAGAAATATCGTTCTGCTGACGTTTTTGATCACTTTTATTTTCTATAATCTGACGGAAAACATCCAAAAACCGCTAAAAAAACATTTACCTATAAGCATCCCATCTTCATTGATCCTTGTGATCCTCTACATCATCTTTGTCACTGCTCTTCTCCTCGGCAGCTATGCGTTCATGCCAAAGGTCGTTGAACAGATGGTGGAGATCGCTAATATTTTTATGAGCTTTGATATCAGCTCTTTAAAATCTGTCTTGAATGCAAAGGTCTATGCGGCTATTGCGGGTCTGGATTTCAATTCGTACCTTGGGCAGGCCGGAAAATTGCTCGCTCAAGGCATTACAAGCGTAAGCATCTTTGGTGTAAATCTTTTCATTTCCCTGATTTTAAGCTTTCTGTTGATTCTCGAAAAAAATAAGATCCGTCGCTTTGGCCTTGCGGTCGCAGAAAGCAGGATCTCTTTTATCTATGCATATTTGACGTTCTTTGGAAGAAGCTTTGTGAAGACTTTCGGGACTGTTATGAAGGTCCAGGTCATGATTGCGACGATCAATACCTGCATTTCGATAGTCATTCTTACGTTTCTGGGATTCCCGCAGGTGCTTGGATTAGGGCTCATGATCTTTTGTCTCGGCTTGATTCCGGTTGCAGGTGTGATCATTTCTTTGATTCCGCTCTCGATCATAGCGTTTAATCTTGGCGGACTTATCATGGTTTCTGAAGTGATCCTGATGATCCTCGGCATCCATGGGTTTGAAGCCTACATCCTTAACCCGAAACTGATGTCAACAAGGACGAATCTCCCGATTTGTTTCGTCTTTATTATCCTTTTGATTGCAGAACACTATCTGAAGGTCTGGGGCCTTCTGATCGGAACGCCGATTTTTATTTTCCTTATGACGGTTCTTGATGTTAATTATACGCCGGAGCAGAAACATGGAATCATTCGGAAATCGAAGGATCTTGGTGAAGAGTAATAAGCGTGAGCTCGGGAGCCGAACGGAAGCGAAGTGGAAGTTTCGTCATCCCGATTCCGGCATTGACGTAAAGCTTCGCATCCTGTTCTGAGGAAAGATCGTAAAGCCCCTGGATGTAGTTTCGCCCATAAGGGGGCAGAATATAATCGTCGAAAAGACCAATATTGATTTGACGTCCGTGGGTATGACCCGAAAGCATCAAATCAAAATCATAGCTAAGAATTTCATCTGCAACATCGGGCTCATGCGCGAGAACGATATCATAAAGGCCTGTTTCGGCCTTTCTTGCTGTTTCAGGGTTTCCATAACCGATAAGCATGTCGTCGATGCCGATCAATTGTATATCGAGGTCTTCGAGAACGGCTGTTTCATTGACCAAAACAGAAAAGCCTCCGGCTTCCATGATGTCTCTGTAGGTTCGCTCTGCTCCCCCACCGTAATCGTGGTTTCCGAAAACAGCGTATTTCCCAAGCGGGGCTGAAATGCTTGAAAGCATTGTGCTGATTTCTTCTGCATTTTTCGTTTCAGTGTATTCATGATAATGATCGATAAGATCTCCGAGGAAAAGAACAAGGTCCGGTTTCTCCTCTGCGATCGCAGCTAAAACGGCTTCAAAATTACCTTCATTATAATACTCACCGAAATGAGTGTCTGCAAACACTAAAATACGAAGCCCGTCAGCCTTTTCAGAAACAGCCGGGGAGTTCAGCTCAAGGCGCTCGGTCTTTAATGCAAAGGGCTCAATGTGTTTCGCATAAGCAAAAGCAGAAGCACAAAGAACCAATATCAATATAAAAAGCGTTAGGATGATTTTTCGTAAGCGAGCCATAAGCCTTCTCCTGTGCGTCTGGTAAGAATTTCTGGAATTATACTTTGTAAATCCTTCGGGTAAATATTAAAAATGGAGTTGCTATGGTATAATATCATCATAGGGCATGGTTTTCAAGGAAAGGATTTCATGTGAATACAATAGAACGAAACTTGTTGATTGCAGGCGGCGGGGCTTCAGGAATTGCAGCGGCGGTCTTTGCGCTGGAGATTCTTCCCGGGGCGCAAATCGCGCTGATCGAAAAGAATCAAATGCTTGGGCGCAAGCTTGCCGCGACGGGAAATGGAAAATGTAATTTCTCAAATCGGGACTGCGGAAAATCACAGTATAATAAAAGTGCGGCAGCTTTGATCGAAAAGATGCTTGAGAAAATGCCGCCCGAGTCCATCTCTCTTTTTTTAGAAAAGCTTGGTGTTTTTTCGCGCGAAGACAGCGAAGGCCGATTTTATCCGTATTCGGAACAGGCTGCCTCCGTAAAAGAAGCCTTTGAAACGGAATTGTTTGGGCGCGGAGTGGATTGCTTTTTTAATACCGAGGTCATAGCAGCCGAGGAAAAGGGCGGAAATTTTTATGTCCGCTTGGGAAACGGAACAAGCATCAAAACGAAAGCACTGCTTCTTGCGACAGGAGGCAAAGCCGGAACGGCATATGGATGTGACGGAAGCGGATACAAGCTTGCCAAGGCCTTTGGCCACAGCGTTGCATCGCCCCATCCTGCTTTAGTTCAGGTAACCTCGCCGGAACCGGGATTTAAAGAATGGAAAGGTGTCAGGGCAAAGGGAAGCGTGGAACTTTGGCAAAACGGAAAAATGCTTGCGAGTGAAAACGGAGAAATCCAGTTTACGGAGAGTGGTCTTTCCGGCATTTGTATCTTTGACCTCAGCAGGCATTGGCCTGAAAAAAACGAAGGCCTCAGCGTTTTGGCAGATCTGTTCTCTGGCTTTACAGAACAGGAACTCACGGAAAAGCTCATTGCACGCAAAGAATATCTTTCCGAAAGAACTGCGGGAACATTCTTGGATGGAATGCTGAATAAAAAACTGATTCCCGGATATCTGAAAAGATGGGATATTGATCCAAAGGCATCTCTTGGAACTCTGTCTGTTTTGGATATGAAAACACTTTCTTCTGTACTGAAATCCTGGGAAATAAAAGTCGATGGCACAAAAGGCTGGGCAGAAGCCCAGGTGACAGCCGGAGGGATCAAAGTAACAGAGATCGATAAAGAAACAATGGAATCAAAAATCATACCGGGTCTCTTCTTCGCGGGAGAGTTGATCGATGTTGATGGGAGCTGCGGCGGGAGAAATCTGCAGTGGGCGTTTAGTTCAGGCGCGATTGCAGGGCACAATGCAGCAATGAAAAACAGATAGGAGGAGTTTGAACATGGAAAAAGGCTATATTCAGGTTTATACGGGAAACGGAAAAGGAAAAACCACTGCTGCACTGGGTATTACCCTGCGCGCTTTATGCGCCGGCAACAAGGTGTTCTTCGGCCAGTTCATGAAAGGCCAGGATTACAGTGAATTGAAAGCAGTGTCCTATTTCGACAAGCTGACGATGAAACAGTTTGGTACACCTTCCTTTGTCTGCGGCGAAGCTTCCAAGGAAGACATCGAGCAGGCACAAGAAGGGCTTGCCGTGATGAAAGCGGCGCTTTGGTCCGGCCGTTATGATATGGTTGTTTTTGATGAGATCAATACAGCTCTTTTTTTCCATCTGGTCGATATCAAAGAGGTGCTGAAAATATTGGATGGGAAACCGGAAAATACAGAGGTCATTCTGACCGGCCGCTATGCGCCGCAGGAAATCATAGATCGCGCAGACCTTGTGACAGAAATGAAAGAGATCAAACATTATTACAACGCGGGCGTTCCCGCCCGCGTTGGTATCGAAAATTGATCGTTTTGTTTGATATTTTATAAAATAAGACTATGGCCGGTCATCTCGACCGGCTTTTCCATTTTCGCAAGATCAAGAAGTGTAGGGATGACATCTGCAAGCACACCACCCTCGGCAAGCTTGACGGGATGATCCGTCATTACGAGAAACGGAACCGGGTTGAGGGAATGTGCCGTAACAACATTTCCTTTCTCGTCGATCATCAGATCTGCATTTCCGTAGTCTGCA
>CAZKCB010000045.1:2345-11511 GCA_964550965.1 uncultured Oscillospiraceae bacterium | reverse complement strand
CAATCATTCCTTCTGTTACCGACATCGGAAGGAATATGGCTACAATCGTCAAGGTGGTGGCCAGGACGGCCAGACTGATTTCTGAAGTTCCTTCCTTTGCGGCTTGTATGGGAGACTTTCCCATGCGCAGATGTCGAACGATATTTTCAATTACAACAATCGCATCGTCAACAAGAAGTCCTACGGAAAGCGATAATGCCATTAGACTCATGGTATTTAGAGTAAATCCCATGATTTTCATTGCTGCAAATGTAGTAATAATTGACGTTGGAAGCGATATGGCACTGATTACCGTGCTTCCCAAGGTACGCAGAAACAGGAAGATGATGAGTACTGCCAGCAGACAGCCCTCGATCATTGTCTTTTCAACGCTCTTTACGGATGCATTGATGGAAGTTGAGTTGTCGCTTACAACGTCGATTTTGGCACCCTCCGGCAGTGATTTTTCGAGTTCTGTTATCTTGGCTTTGATATCGTCGGCAACCTCTACAGTATTGGTTCCTGACTGTTTGACAATATCGACACCGATACATTCCTTTCCATTGTAATAGGACCTACTATTTTTATCTTTATAACCATCAACTACTTCAGCGATATCTCCCACACGGATTTCTGTTCCATTTATGGTTGTTATGATAATATCGTTAAAATCTTCGGTGTTTTCGATACTGCTGTAGGTACGGATCGTCATTTCGCTGTTATCATCACTTACTTTTCCGCTCGGTGCATCAATGTTGTCACTTTTTAATGCGTTTGTAACCTGATCAATTGTCAAATTCAAGGAGGCAAGCTTATCTTTGTCTACTTTTATCTGTATTTCCCTCTCAAGGAGTCCGTATGTTGTCACAGAACCGACACCGCTTACAGTATTGATTCCCGGAACGATCGTGTCATCGACCAAGCTGGCCATTTGAACCTCATCCATATCTCCGGTTACCGCCAGCGATAATACAGGCTGTTCATTAAAATCCAGTTTTGATATTGTCGGCTCGTTAATATCATCCGGTAGATTTGGTCTAATCGCATTTACTTTTGTTCTTACGTCTTGAGCTGCATCATCAGCGGTTCTTGAATCATCAAACTCAACCATGGTTATCGATAATCCTTCGCTGATGTTGCTGGTAATATGCTTTACTCCGGTAAGCTGTCCTACCGCATCCTCGATTTCCTTTGTTACCTTGCTTTCCACTTGGTCGGGTGATGCTCCCGGCAAGCTGATGCTTACTGTAACATAAGGGATATTGGTATCCGGCATACTGTTAAGATTTAATCCGAGAAAGCTGGTGATTCCTATCGCCAGCATCGCGAATATGACAACAATAGCGAAAATAGGGCGCTTCAGACTGATATCAGTAATAATCATCTTATAGCCCCTCTCCCGCAACAGTCACTTTATCCCCGTCTTGAAGAGAGCTCAAATTTGAAGTTATTATTGTATCTCCTTCTTTAAGTCCGGATTTGATTTCAACCAATTTGTCAGTAATCTCTCCGATTTCAACACCTGCTTTGTGTGCGATTCCCTTTTCCAACTTAAACACAAAATAATCCGCTTCACTACCCGTTACTGCTTCCATCGGAATGACCAAAACCTGCGTTTTATCTTTGTTGGGTATTTCGATATAGCCAAAGATACCTGAGTTTAATTTGCCGGCAGTGTTGTCGATTTTGATCAGGCAGTCAAAAACCCTTGTCTGGCTGTTTGCGGAGGCAGCAATCGTCTCTATGACTCCTTTATATGTTACCGTATCATTTTCGCTTAGCTTTAAGGTAACTTCCTGTCCGACCATCACTTTTGCCAGATCTTCCTGCTTTAGCTCGATCTCAGCCTTTATAAAGCTACTGTTATTTACAGATCCGATGATGGTTCCCGGATTAAGATACTGTCCGACTGTAATATTTTTTTCATCGATCTCCCCTGTGATCGGTGATTTTATGACACAATCATTCAATGAATTCGTAATATCCTGAATAGTTACCTTTTGGAGTTCTACATTAGCCAAAACAGTCTTATACGAACGCAGCGCGTCATTGTAGCTCGTCTTGGAGTATGCGCCCTCTGTATAAAGCTGTGAGGCAATATCGCAATTGCTTTTTGCGGAGTCAAACTCGATCTGCAGTTTGTTCAGATTTATTCTGGCTGTCTTCAGTTGACTCTGCAAATTCGTATCATCTGTATATGCCAAAGCCTGTCCTTGAGTTACTTTGTCACCGTTCTCGAATGAAACCCGAGTAACCTGACCGGATACATCACCGCTGACTGTGGCTTCCTCAGCCGGTTCTAAATTTGCTTTATATGTAAGTCCCCCTATTGAATTCGTTAATTCGACTGTGGCTGTTTCTACCATAACCGCGCTGGCCGCCGCCATATTCGTGGGTGGCTTCTTGGCACCAAAAACGCTGAATCCGGCAAAAATAACAACAATCAATATCATTGCAATAATCATCACCTTTTTCCGTTTGAATAATTTTTTCACCCCTGTTCTGTTAATTTGTTTCAACTTCTTTTTAACGTCTATCATTTAACCCCTCCGATTGATCAGCTTTTCATGTAATACATTGTTTTTTCAACAAACTAATGCTTCCATTCTTTACTTTCGGGGGTATCATATAATGGGAACATTAATAAAGTTTAAACAAATAAGGACATCTGTTAATATAAAGTTAATAATCCTAACATAAAATTTGGTATCACTCTAAATAAAGGAGGTTTAAAAGATGTTTAATATCCTTGTCGTCGAAGATGATCCCAAAATAACAAAGCTTTATCAAACGATCCTGACAATAAATAAATACAACCCTTTTATTGCAAACAACGGGAATGCAGCTCTCGATATTTTAGACAAAGAATATATTGATCTGATTATTACCGATATTATGATGCCGGAGATGGACGGATTTGAACTGACAAAAATTCTGCGCGAGAACGGTTACAATATTCCCATACTGATCATCACCGCAAGAGAAAGTTTTGAAGATAAGGAGAAGGGCTTTCTTCTCGGAACAGACGATTATATGACTAAACCAATCAACTGGGATGAAATGTTTTTGAGGATCGGTGCGCTTTTAAGAAGAGCCAATATGGTCAACGAAAGAAAAATCACCTGCGGAGCCACGATGATCGACTTAGATTCGCGAACGGTGCATCAGGACGAAGAAGTTTTAACCCTTCCCTTCAAGGAATTTAACCTTCTCTATAAATTGATTTCATATCCGAACAAAATCTTTACCCGCCAGCAGCTGATGGACGAAATTTGGGGAATGGATTCCGAGTCGGATGAGCGAACGGTAGATGTGCATATCAACCGTTTACGGGAACGCTTTAAAGACTGCGATGACTTTGAGATCATTACGGTCAGAGGCCTCGGATATAAGGTGGTGAAAGCTTTATGAAAAAGTTTAAAATTACAAGTATGTGGGCGGCATTCGCCGTATTTGTCTTTTTTATCATACTGACAAGCTCTGCTATCATATTTTGTATTGCATACGCTATGGTTCAACTGGGATATCTTTCGAAGGGCGGACCCAACCCGCTTGTCCCCATTGTAATGTTTTTTGTCATGAGCGTCTTTATTGCTACCGCGGTCAATTTTTTTGTTGGTAAAAAAGTGCTGAAGCCGATCTCTGCTTTCAGTAAGGCAATGATGGATGTTGCCAAAGGTGATTTTAGCGTGCAGCTACAGTATGACGGGGTAGTGGAGGAACTGAATGAAATGTCTTCCAATTTCAACACCATGGTTCATGAACTTGGAAATATTGAGACATTGAGGAGCGATTTTGTCGTTTCTGTTTCCCACGAATTCAAAGCGCCGCTGACTTCCATCGAGGGTTACGCAACGATTATTCAAAACCCGGAATTAGCCGACGAACAGAAAAACGAATGCGCGCAAATAATCATTGAAAGCACAAAACAGCTTGCAAAGCTCTCCAGCAATATCCTGATGATCTCTGATCTCGAAAACAAGGAAATCATCACAAGAAAAACCGAGTTTCGTTTGGATGAACAGATTCGCCAGGCAATTTTGTTGTTCGAACCAATATGGAACAATAAAAAGATTGATTTTAATATTGATCTGCATCCTGCCTGCTATTACGGCAATGCGGAACTTATGATGCAAATATGGATCAATGTGATAGGCAATGCCATCAAATTCACTCCGAAAAACGGAGAAATTGCCATTGGCTTGAAAGACGTCTCGAATCATTTGCAAGTTATCATCTCCGATACAGGAATAGGCATGTCTTCGGAAGTGCAAAAGCATATATTCGACAAGTTTTATCAGGCAGACTGCTCAGGCAGTACAGACGGGAACGGTCTGGGTCTTTCTCTTGTAAAACGCATCGTGGATCTCTGCCAAGGTAACATTCGAGTGGAGAGTTCGCTAAACCAAGGCACAACATTTATGCTAGAGTTTCCCAAAAAATAACCTAATAAATAATAGCAATGAATTGAAAATGCTCAATTTGATCACAATTTGAAACAGGACTCTAAAATACGCACAAATACTAAGCAATACTGCATATCATTCAGAAACTGAAGATCGTTGCAATTTAAAGACTAAAAGGTACTTGGCAGTACTACACAATACTGACCAAAGTACCTTTTTCACTACTGGAAAAGGGACAGCAACGGTTTGAATTTTTCTGTTTCAATGTATTTTTAACTGCGCTGCTTTTTTGTTTAATTTAGTAAAAAATCCCCCATATGGGGGATTCACAGAGTCGGAATGCTTCTGTAAAATTTAGCCTGAATAAATCTATTACTCTTAAAGGGAAGGCGGTGTATGTGTGAGCAAAATTATAAGCGCCCACGGAAGTGATGATTACAGGCTTCTGATAGACTTTGAGGATGGCAGCAGTATTACTTTTAATATGCAAAAGCTGGTCAAAACCATCCCCTATTGCAGGCTGAAAGACCCGAAAAGCTTTCAGACTGTCAAATTTGAAGAGAAATCCGTCTATTGGAACGCCGGAGATGATAAACCGGAATACCTTCCGCTAAAGCTTAGTGTTGACGCGATATTATTCGCACTAAGAGACTGAACACTATTATGAAAACAAATTTGATTTTGGAGGAAAGCTACCTATGAAAAAGAATAAATTTTTCTCAATCCTGCTGGTTATTTCGATGATCGTAAGTATATTCGCAGGAACCATTTCCGCGGAAGCGGCTGAATTTGGGGATTATTCATACGAAGTTAATGCTGATGGGACAACGTGCACGATTCTGTACTCCGCTGATTATAAAACCAAGTTTAGCGGAGATCTGACAATACCTTCAGAGCTGGACGGTTATAAAGTCACAGCTATACATCTCGGCGCATTCAGTAACTGCGATAATCTGCAAAACGTTACGATACCGGGCAGCATCGAATCTATTGGCTATTTTACTTTTGCTGAATGCGATAATCTGCAAAGCATCACGCTGCTGGAAGGCGTTAAGGCGATAGAAGCAGAGGCACTTCGTTATTCATCACTAAAAAGTATATCAATACCCGCAAGCGTCACCACACTTTCGAGCGGCTCGTTCTATGCATGCAAATCACTGACCAGCATCAATGTTGATGCGGCTAATATGAATTATGTCACACAGGACGGGGTTTTGTATAATAAAGATAAAACAACACTGATCTGCTATCCAGACGCGCATCCTGGCAAAGTATTTGATATCCCGGCCGGTGTTACAACAATATCAGGTGCGTTTGAATTCAATAGCATACTGACCAACATAACTATACCGGACAGCGTCACAACGATTGACGGTGCATTCTATGATTGTAGTGCACTGACCGGAGTAATCATACCGTCTGGCGTTACGTCAATTGGAAATCAAACTTTTTATAGCTGTGAAGCGCTGACTTATGTAATGATACCATGTAGTGTCACGTCTATTGGATACGGCGCATTCGAAGATTGCACAGCTCTGACCAGCGTAACGATACCAAGCAACGTCACGTCTATTGAAGGGAACGTATTCTCTGGCTGCAGCGGTCTGACCAATGTATATTTCGACGGACTTGTTAATACGTTCAGTTCAAATGCGTTTTATGGCCTTTCTCCTGCTCCGACATACTATTGCCCAACAGAAAACAAAGACAAATTTACGTCAATCATAATGACTGCGATTGATACAAAAACCGTCACTGTCAATTCATCTATTGTTAATGGTTCCATCCTGCCAAGTACGCTTTCCGGCATGCCTGGGGAGACAATCAGTTTTAAAATCACACCAAACGCAGGCTATATCCTGAAGCCCGGCTCGCTGAAGTACAGTGATGGTTCCGCTGATACTATAATCTCCGGCGGCAGTATTACTATGCCGAATAACCCCATTATAATTTCCGCTGTGTTTGAAGATAGCACACCGCTCGTCGTATCCAGTGTGATGCCGATCGATACAGGCATTTCAAGCGGCGGCAATATAGTGATCACGTTCAGTGAGGCTATAAATACCACCGGCACGGTTTCCCTTGATGGCGGAAGCACGTCCCTGAACGGCGGAAGCTGGTCGGCAGACAAGATTACTTATACGATCCCCTATTCCAGTCTTTCATACAGCACGGCATACACCGTTGCCATTTCAGCCTTCAAGGATGCGGCGGGGAATGCAATGACAGCCGACAGCACGCACAGCTTTACGACAATGGCTGCTCCTCACACTATGATGCTTGATACCAGCGGCATTTTGGGCGGCGCCGCAAACTGGGTCTACTACGGCAAATACAGCGGCAGCCCTGTCATGTGGCGGGTGCTGGAATCAAACAATGATTATGACAGCACAACGGGCGGAACACAATCATCGCTGTTCCTGCTTTCGGAATATATTCTAGATTCCAGCAATATAATGTTTGACAATGACGGTTCACCTAATGCCGGTCAGACATATCCCAAGGAGTGGCAGCACAGCGATGCACAAACATGGTGTACGAGCTTTGCAAGCACAACCAATTTCAGCGCCGCCGAGCTGGCAGCTGTGGCGGAAACAAATAAAAGTGATTCTGCTGTGGGTGAGTTTGGAACAAGTAATCTTATCAATGACAAGGTGTTTTTTCTGTCCGCCGAGGAGGTACAGAGCAGCGCATACGGTTTTACTGATAATACTAAAATGATTGCAAAGATTGGGTCTTCCACCGGCAGCGCCGATGAGTGGCGGCTGCGCTCCTCCCATGCCACATATCCAAACGCTGCAGGTATTGTCGCCCCGTCTGGCGGCGTAGCCTACGATGTTGTGAGCAATTCCTACGCTGCACGTCCCGCTTTTAACCTAAATTTGTCATCTGTCCTCTTCTCATCCGCCTCTGCAGGCGGCAAATCAAGCGGCACTGTAGGCGCCGCCGCACTGAATTTGGTTTCGTCCACCACACCCACGGACTGGAAACTGACACTCGCGGATAGTTCGCGTTCCTTTGCAGTTACAGACGCCACAGCACAAACTGTGGCGCAGGGTGCAACCGCAAGCATCAGCTACACCGGTGCAACCGTTGGTACAAATGAATATGTTTCTGCAATGATTGTAGATGACAGTAATAATATTCTATATTACGGCAGAATAAAGGCAGCAACAGCGGCAGGCGATGCAGGCGCCACAGCAGATATTACCATCCCTGCCGGCCTTGCCGCAGGCAACTATACCCTCAAGCTATTCTCTGAGCAGTACAACGGCGACAAAAAAACAGACTATGCCAGCGAGTTTTCAAATGTTGCGCTGACGGTGAATGCCGCACCATACTCCGGAGGAAGCAGCGGTTCCGGCTCGGGAGGTTCTTCCGGGGGCACTATCTCTGTTACAACAAACGACAGCAGGACCACCGCGACCCAAACAATCACGGCGACCACAGGAGCAAACGGGGTTGCGACTGCCAGCGTGACAAACACGCAGATTTCCGACATGATCGCGGCAGCCGGCAAAAAGGCAGCGGATACAAATGCGAAGACCGCCGTGAACATCAGCGTCAATACCGCCAGGGGCGCTACAGGCGTATCCGTGACTATTCCGCAGGCTGCGGCATCCTCATTGACGAACCGCGCTTCCGCGGTGACCATTTCCTCCTCCGTCGCAACGGTCACCTTGGACAGCACGGCGCTGGCCGAAATCGGCAGACAAACGACCGGAGATGTTACGATTACTGCCACATCAGCGAATTCGGATAGACTTTCCGACGAACAAAAGTCTGCAATCGGTTCAAGGCCGGTGTACGACCTCAAAATTACCTCCGGCAGCACAACTGTCTCCGGCTTCGGCGGTGGCACCGCCACGGTAAGCGTTCCGTATACGCCAGCCGCAGGTGAGGACACAAGCAAAATCGTCGTCTACTATGTTTCCGGCAGCGGGGCGCTTATCATGGTGCCAAACTGTGTCTATAACAAGGATACCGGAGCGGTAACTTTTACAACGACACATTTCTCAACTTATGCGGTCGCTTATAACGACATAAGATTCGCGGACGTATCCGGCTCCTCCTGGTACGCAGACTCCGTGAGTTTTCTTGCCTCAAGAAAAATTATAAACGGTACGGGCGATGGCAAATTTAGCCCAGAGGCGAACATCACCAGAGCGGAGTTTGTAACGATTCTCGCAAAGCTCTCCGGCGATGATCTGAGCGGCTATACGTCCTCTTCCTTCTCTGATGTGGCGACCACGAACTGGTATTTTGCCGCTGTACAGTGGGCATATAAAAACGGTATCGCCGCCGGTTCGGACGGGAAGTTTGATCCGGTCGCGAATATCACCCGTGAGCAGATGGCTGTCATGCTGTATCACTACGCCGAATATGCGGGGACTGTATCAAACGTCGAGGGGATGTCTGTCCGGGAATTCTCCGACTACACCAGCATTTCAAACTGGGCGCAAGCTTCCATCCAGTGGGCTATGAACAACAGCATCATTTCCGGTAACACCGACGGAAGCTTCACCCCGGCAGCAAACGCTACGCGCGCGCAGGCGTCGAAAATAAACGTGTTGCTTATGCAGGGCATGATCAGAGGGCAAACGGCCGGAAATTTATAACGAGCATCTTTATTGACATTATTAAAAATAGGGGCATATAATAAGAAAGATAATAAGCTAAATTTGAAAAAGAGGTGTACATAAAAATGGGCAATAAAGAATCAAATGCAGATAAAAACATGACGAAAGAGCAATGGGGCAAAGATTTGGTTTCTTTTCAAA
>CAZKCB010000045.1:0-2335 GCA_964550965.1 uncultured Oscillospiraceae bacterium | reverse complement strand
AAGAGTGAAAAGGGCCGAAAATTTTTACCGGAAAGATTTATTTCAATAATAAAAAGTAGGGGATTTAATTAAAAAAATTATTAAGTTAAATTGGAAAAGATGTTTTCAAAAAAATGGGGCATTAAGAAATCAAATGAAGATAAAAAAAGAAGAAACATGCAATGGGCCAAAATTTGGTTTTCTTTCAAAATTTTATTACGCCAATCATTAATACACAACGCCTTGAGGCAACCGCAAAAATGGATAGGGAACAAGGGCAGTTGGTTTTGCTGAATTTGTTGGCACAGCAGGATTTACGCGAGTTTGGATATTGGGAGTGGGAGGGAAAAAAGCCACTTGTTCCTGACGGCAAAGAATTGTGTGGCATTGTGATGGTTGCAAGGTCGCTGATCGATACAATAATCCAAAAAGACTCTGACAAGTATGATGCCACCTACACTGCGGAAGTATTATATGAGCAGCTGCAAGAGGGGACAAATGGAGTGCCGTTTACAACGATGCAAAAACAGCTTTATGATGTAGACCGCTTAATAAGGAAGATTCCTATTGCCAATAAAGGTTTCAACCGGGTTCTGAAAAATGAGATTCTCTTGTTGGCAGGTGATAGGCCAAATATCCTGGTGCAAAAAGGGCAAGAAGGAAAAGCCGATGCATGGTATCTTTCGTTATTGTATCATTCCTTGATTGCAAGTATCTAGGACAAACTATAGGTTCTAATGTCAAAAAACAACCGCCTTTAGGGTGGTTGTTTTAGTTGGACTACAACGGTATTTTATTTGCTCTTCAGTTTAAAATTGGCCCACAATAAGATGATGATCTGTGAAGGGATACCGATCATAAAAACAAGCCAGATGTTCTCTGAGAGAAAAGATAAATACAGGGACAGCAGGATGCTCCATAAAAGCAAGGTTATGATTAAAAAATTTAATCTCCATTTTCCCCAAATCGAGTTGAACACCAACAAAACAATGCATGCAATGGGAATGGAATAGACGTAAATCATCCATGTGGGTAAACTTATTTTAATGGAAGACAATTCCAAAAACACAAACAAAAATGTCGCAATCAGTAATACAAGTGAAGCGGAGAGTAGTGTTACGATAAGGCGATTACGTTTTTTGTGCTTTGAAACGGTCTGAAAAGCCTCCTGGGGCTTTGTGTGTTCTGCCTCCAAAAGATAATCCATAGAGACATGGAACAAATCTGTGATTTCTTTTAAAACAGCTATATCAGGCACAGACTCTGCCCTTTCCCATTTTGAAATAGCCTTGTCCGAATAATTTAATTTTTGAGCAAGCTCGGCCTGGGTCCAACACATTGATTTCCGTAATTCAATGATGTTTTTAGCAATTGCCGGTTTCAAATCTTCCATATAGATTCAGTCTCCCTCGAAATATAAATATATCGAATTATAACATATTGAATAGAAACAATCAATTTCAGGAACCCGCAGAAGGGCCTCTACGCTCAGTAGATATTGAAAAATTTTCTCTACTTTACTAAAAACGAGACGTAGACAGCCATTGTTATAGCTGTAGAGTGACGAAACAGGCAATTCGTTTTATGATGAAGAAAATTGAGAGAGAAGGTGAATCATGATAAACAACTCTGCGGATAAGCTGAATCTATGTGTGTTTGGTGATTCCATCGGCAAGGGGATGATACTGAAACCCGAATCAGGCCGTTATGAAGCACTGAACATTGATTTGAATGAGCTGCTTGGCAAAAGCAATATCAATCTTAAAAATTATTCTATGATGGGTTGCACGATTACAAAAGGGTTATCTCTTATAAAACGCCACGCCAGTGAGCTTTGTAATTATGAAAATATCTTTCTGGAATTTGGCGGCAATGATTGTGATTACCTGTGGAATGAGCTTGCGGAAAACCCTGATCTGGATCATCACCCGCAAACTCCGCCGGAGCAGTTTGAAAAGCTGTATGCCGAAGCCATCGAAGAAATCCGAAAAAACGGTGGGAGACCAATTATGCTTTCCCTTCCTCCGTTGGAACCGATGAGGTTTTTTAAATGGATCTCCAAAAAATTAAATAAGGAAAACATAATGAAATGGATGGGCAGCGTCGACACGATCTATCGCTGGCAGGAATTATATAATTTGAAAGTTGTCATTCTTGCAAACAAATTATCTGTGCCACTCATCGATATACGGAGTGCATTTTTGTTGAACCATCAGTATCGAGATCTGCTGTGTGAAGATGGTATGCATCCAAATAAGGCGGGGCATGAGCTTATCTATAAAACAATTGCGCAAAAATATTGATTTAGTTTACAAAGCAATGGTTTCCTTGGTTTCTTGAATCTCTTTCTTGTGGT
>CAZKCB010000044.1:0-11603 GCA_964550965.1 uncultured Oscillospiraceae bacterium | reverse complement strand
ACCACAGAAGTGGTCCTTGGTCCCATGTATTATGCCATCAGTTATAAGGACCTTCCAGAAGGTTACTGGGCAGAACCGGCCATAAGGATGATGAGTTACGAGGGAATCCTTTCCGGCTATCCGGACAACACCTTTCAGCCAAACGGCATTGTAACCTACGGTGAATTTATCCGCATGGCCACGACCATGACGAACGCGATCGGTAGCAACACGACAGCAGATGCCGGAGATCACTGGGCAACAAAATTCTATGAATGCGGTTTGAACTGCACCTACTATACAGAGTTTGATATTACGGCAGCCCAACTGGGGCAGCCCATTCCAAGAGGGGACATGGCTCTTATTATCAGTGCCCTGATGCGTCCGGAGATCAAGACGGAAAACTACGGCAGCTACGATGCCCTCATGGGAAAGATCAACGATGTGGACAGCAAAACCAAAAATGACACTTCCATCATCAAAGCCTATGCCACCGGGGCCCTCTCCGGCTACCCGGACGGCAGCTTCCGTCCCGAAGGCTACCTGACAAGAGCCGAAGCCGCTTCTGCCATCTACCGGACAGAAACCCTGGCAGACCGCAGCACATACGCTGTTCCAGAGACTAAACCGGAAGAAACCACTGCCCCCAAGGAAGAGAAGACTTCCACTGTGGATGTGGATGATGTGACATATCGAGAAGCAGAATACATTTTGACAATACGAGATTACGGCGGGGAAAAACTTACTACTATTCAACAAGCAGACCTCTTGACCGCCCTAAAGAAAAAATACCCCGAAGCTACTGCAAAAGCCATACTGAACGCCGCCGTTACTTTTTCGGCGCGGAGACTTCCTGAGGGAAAGTCAGAAATGAGGAAACAATACATTGGGGAATATCCAGTTTTAATGGATCATACGAGTATATTTTTTATGATTACTATATACCCGACCACCATGCCCAATGATGAATATTGGGACACAAAGAAAGGCGAGATCAACGACGGATATTTTTAAACCATATAAACCTACTTCCAAACAGATTGCAACGCAAAACAGAATACAATGAGGTGTCAAGATGAAAACGACTACCGCAAAAACAGGACGGCCCTTGCTGCTCCTGTTTTTCTTTTCCCTACTGGCGATAGGTTTTTTTATGAGCCTTTCCCCGGTCTATGCAGAAACCACCACCACAACCACCGTTACCGGCGAAAACCCGGTGGTGACGGTGACCACCACGGTAAATAAGGAAGGGAACATCACCACTACCACGGTGACCACGAAGGAAGAGAAAACCACCTACGAAAAAAAGAAGTTTTCCATTCTGTCCCAGAAAGAAAAGACGGACGTGTTGAATGACCTCATAAAGCAAGGCCTTGTAAAACAATTCATCACTGTGGAAGGGGCAGGAAAGCAGTATCTTTCCACTTCCGTCTGGCAGAACGAAGGGATCATTTCCTATGGTCAGACCTACCTTGTGAATGCGGCGGTATCTGCTACCAGCCATTCCAACTATGATGAAGAAACAGGCCAATACCGATACTGGGGCTATGACATCAATGGGGGGCTGTATGCCAATGACGAGTTTCCCAGGGATTCCGATTCGGGAAAAGCTCCCTACAAGAAAAATTGGCTGACGCAGGATCAGATATTAAAAAGGACGATAGCTATCGGATATATCGGGAAATATACTATGAACTTGGGTTTTCTTCAAGCCGACAAAACCGCCACGGCTAACCTTTTCCTGACCCAAAACCCGGCCTGGGGGAGCTACGGCATCACGGCTCCCTACATCCTGAATCACTTCTATTTCAATTCCGTGATCTCCGCTACCGGCTACACCCAGGGCCAGTTTATCGGTGTTCACCGAAGCACCTACAATAATCAGCTATATTACCAATCCTTTGCGGTAAAGCAGGATCAGATCCAGTGGCCTGTACCTACCACCAAAACAACGACAAGCACTACCACAACCATTACGGATTCTGGCGGGACACCGATCACGACCGACAGCGGCATTGTCGTGGTAGATCCCGATCCCACCATCAGCGCGATTGCCTCGTTGTCGCTGCCTAAAACGACCTATGTAGGGCATTTGGCACTCGCTAGGGATTGTTCCATGTACGATGTGGAAGGCGTGTCCTACTCGGCCGCCAGAGCGTATGAAGAAGGACTGGCCGACAATGATTTTGATGCACCGGATGCGACTTTACGTCGGGTGAATAAAACCCAATCTACTGTCAGCTATAACGAACAGGGAACCTACGATGTCACGTTACAGGCCATCCCGAACGGCGGGGCAACCGCCGAAGACACACAAAGCATCACTGTACTTCCGACGCCGAACATCATTGCTACACTTACCGGTACGCAAAAAGAGAACCGGAAGCAAGTTCTAAACATCAAAGTGGCAAGAAGCCCAACTGATCCACTGACTACATTGACGGTCAAGCTGGAACATCTTACGGACAGCGGAACCGTGGACGAGACAGTCACGTTAGTGCATAACCTCGGTACCGGCGCGAACACGCTTTCCAATTCCGCGACGATCAAGACCAGGGCGATCGAAGCCCAAGCATCGGACATGTATTTCACCAACTGCAAGCTCGAATTCCTCACAAAAAACAAAAACACTACGGAATACCGGTATACGATCTATGCCAAGGCAAAGGGCGGAGAAACCGATACGGAACTAGCGAAATTCACGGTAGAACCGGATCATCCACCCGTTGCTGATATTGAGATCTCATCAAGCTTTGTTCGCGAAAAAAATTCCAATATAGCAGAACTTAGCATGACCGATGCCACCACGACAGACGGTGACCAGGTGACACGAACCTGGCAGTATCGAGCGATCAAGGCCGGGCAGACAGAAGAACAAAAAGGAACCTGGACGACAGCAAACATGCTGGCCGGATATAACGACCAGTCCTTTGGCAGCGGGAAAGTCATTGGGTTTCAAAAAACCGGAGTCGGTCCTTTTGAAATCAAGCTTCTTGCGAAAGACAACTGGACGGAGGAAACCCTTTCTGAATATATCACGGAGGCCGATTATCTTACTGACAGCGCGATCGCAGAAAGCCAGATAATCAATGTGGCACCGATCGTGAGCTTGTCTCCTATTAGTCCAAGAACGGCAGAAATCACGATCCTTGCCGGAGGCAAGAGCGAATATGAGACAGCCAAGGCCAATCAAGCGCTGATCGAACAAACCATGCTCCAAAACGGTGTGGATGCCAAAATCAAAGTCGAGCAGATGCAACCGATCGCAAAAGCCACGGCCGGAAAGACCGTCCCTGCCATAATGACAGGAATTTCAACGCCGCTTAGCTACCAGGGAGAGTGGTCCGTTTATGAATCCGCAAATTTCATCATCGATGACAAGTGTTTTTATAAGATTGATGCATCATGGCCGGATATGAGCTGGCAGGGTTATCCCCAGTCGCCCTATACAGTCACTTGCTGGGACACCGAAACAAAGGCTGTCAAATGGAAATACACCTTTACGGATGCGGTTTTTGGAGTTGCATCGGCACTTTCTTCCGGAAGCGGTGGAAGTGGGGCGGATCTCTTATCACAGGATGACAGCGGCCGCTATCTCTTCCTTTCGGTCGCCGGGAAAACTTTAATTTTATCAAAAGACAACGGGGCAGCCCTGACGACGATCCCGATGGAAGTTGGTGCGAACGTGACTTCGACCCAAGATAGTATTTATGCACTGAAAAAGGACGGCATTTATGCGGTCAGCAGCAAAACAGGAGCGATCAAAAAAGTATATAACGGAACGGTCGTGATGGAATTAGATCGCACCAACGGGAATCGACCGGGTTGTACCGGATGCAGAACCTTAGAAGGAAAAGTCCATTTCGTGACAGCAAGAGGAGGATTGCTTTGTCGTGGACTTTTTGACCCGGAAACGGAAGCTTTCAAATATGAACCAATTGGTGATAGTATCGAAGGCGTTCCTTATTCTGCAAACATGTCTATTCTTTCCATTGATACTGCCGGGAAAATCATACTTTGTCGGACAACTCCAAGCGGTAGCTATAATACTGTTGACATTACAGCGTATGGACGCAACAATCGAACCGTCGGTAGCACTTCCTTTTCGTTTTCTGCAGGCCTAACGGTTTTCCCGGTCACAAATGCAAAGGGCCAGTGTAACTATGTTGCCGCGTCCTATAGGGGCAGAAATTCATATTGTCAAATCGAACTGAGAGGTTTGACAAACGGCTATGTATATTCTATTGGAAATTATCCTACAGAATCATCGAGAATCCTCTTTGCAAAAGAAATTGAAGGGAAAGTATATATTTACAGTGGAGCCTATTGGGTGTACGTAAAAGATATGGGCTTTTCGATTTACCCGGAGCGAACCAAAGGATATATCTTTGATCTTGCGAATCCAAATCAAAGCACCCCAGCAACTAATGGTGAAGTAGGCATCGATCTTGGCACTTACGAATATGGGGTCGCGTCGGATACTCTTGCTGTATTTCAAACCGGCTATAACGTGCCGGGTGGAGGCCAAAGTGAGAATTTGATTTTAAAATGGGACCAGACCTTGCCGATGATCCTTGAACGCTACAGGAACAAGTATTTTTCAAGCGGAGCGAACATCAATGCCTTGGTCCTTTTCGATGAAACAAATACGGCGCTTTACACAGATGCGATTTTAAACGATCTTTCGGCCGCTCTTGCCGCCAAAGTTGGTCGCCTGATCCAAACGACGAGAGAAGAACTCACAGGAAGCGACCTTGGTAAAAAAATCCTTGGACTTGGTGAAGAAAAACAAAACATGCTTGGCATTGCTTCAGGAACCGCGGCGTCGGGAACAAAAGGAGACGGAACGATCCAAAAAAGCTATCAGCTAAAACCGAATACGACCTACTATTATGAATACGAGGTCAAAGAAGGTGTTTCCACAAGCGGAGCAGCTACTTTGGGAAAAGATATTCTAACCATAACAAATGACAACAGCGGGAAGACTCCATACGCCGAATATGGAAACACAAAATATATCGTCAGAGGAAGTTTGTTTGAAGATTTCAATGATGAGAAGCTGGGACACGGTTTCTCGGAGGTCTTAAACCAGACAAAAATAAAAGAAGGCAGTCTGGTGGCTGAAGCACTACATGCAAAAAAATACACAACGCAGGGCCAGTCACTTATAAAATTTACGATCCCTTCCGGGTATCGAGGAGTCCTTTCTTTTGATTGGAAAACTAACGTATATAACAATACCAACGATGCAAGGACCGCCTGGCAGGCCGCAACAGTTCAAATTGATGGGCAAACTTGGCAACAGTGGCTTGCTACTCCCGGAGCAGGCCATTATGGTCACCCGGACGTCCTTTCTGAAGGAGAACATACTCTGTTGGTGCAATCGCTGAATTCCAGTTTGGGATTAACACAAACAATGAGTATCGACAATTTAAATGTTGATTTAATGTTGCCACAACCAGAAACAGGGGATCTCTCACAGGGAACCCAAGAAACCGATAGAATAGACGTAAGCGAAGGTGGATTTAACCATGTTGCCGGTCATTTTACCACTTCATTCCAAACAGGAACCTACGAATCCACAACCAATGTCAAAGTCATACAAGGTTTATCGACGATTACGCCATACATGGAATACATCCCTAAAGATTATAGGACAAACACGAACCAACAACTGAACTTTACCATTCCCGGAGATAAAGAAGCTTCGCGGGCCTCTTTTCTTGGGAGTGTGACCATGACAAGACCTGATAATTCTCATTGTCATGGATTTACTTGGTCAACAGATAATTATGCCTGGTATTCTTTTGTTTCAGAAAGTAGATGGATGCCATTGCCGCCGCTTGTGGGACCCAAAAGTATCACCACAAGCTGGGACAACAGATATGGAAATGCTTCGATCGGCATGGTGCGGATGCTCATTACCGATGCCGGTAAATCTTCTGCTGCAACAGGAAATGGATTTCTAGGAACAGAAGGTGCCAAAATGGCGTACTTCGCAGCAAACAATACATACAAATCCACAAAACTCAGCTTTGCCTTCCCTGAAGGAAACAGCTTGCTGCGAGACCTGAAGATTTATTATTTTGATGCTGACGGCGAAAAAATCTATCTCGAAGAAGAATCCTTTGCAAGCAGCGCAAGTCTTTCCCAGTGGCAAACAACGAATGCAAAGACCGCGATCGTACAGGAAGAAGTGCCGAAAAAGGATGAAAAGAGCCTGATCTACAAAAAAGGGGAACTCGTTGCCTACCACACAAGCTACTTCGACTATGAAACAGATCCGTCGAAGAAACAGTACTGGAAGTACACGCACACGCCGATGAATGACGGTGCCAATCCCGACGCGGCGGCGATCCTTGATGAAGACGGCAATGTTGTTTCAATCAGCGGAAAGGTCTTGAATGCGCCGCTCACTCATTTCTACATTGACGGGAAATATACCGTGGAGCACTGGCAGGAAGACGACACCACGAGAGGAATGATTCCCGGAGGCGATCCGGCCTATGACAAAACCTCAAATTCGGTGTTTCTTACCTTTTATGTAGAGGGCGGCGGGATCGCGCCCTGGGTGGAATCAATCAAAACCGTTCCGGGCAAGGTGATGGAGGGTGAAGATTTTGCAATCGCCGTCAAAGTCAAGGATGCGGATCTCGACGTGCTACGGCTTACAACCGAAGTCTATTTTGCAGGCGAACTGATCTATTCCGAGAAAAAGACAGGGATCACCGCAGTAAACGGGGTCTATCCCACAGTCACAACGGCAAAGTTGCCAGATCCGGCAGAGACGGGCAAGTATGAAGTGGTCTGCACCGTTCGCGACTGGTCGGGTGTGGGGATGGGATCCTATCGGTTCGCGGTCGTGTCTGAAGCAAAGATTACAGGAAACGTCTATCATACAGACGAATGGACCAAAAACAGACAGCGCTTTAACCTGTACTATTTTAATGAAGCGTTCAATCAAAAAAGTGTGTATGAAGAGTATATAAAAAGGAAACTTCCCCGCGAACGAGGGAGCAATGTGTTTTGGGCCGGAGAACGTTTTCTTCTTTCTGCAGAGGTCGGCGGAAACCCAGAAACAGTGACAGCGCAGATCCTTGAAGCGCCATCCTATAAGGCGACCCTGAAAAAAAGCGGTGAAGTTTTATGGACAGGAACTCTTTGGGAAAAGTCAATGTCCGAGCGGTTCAACAGCAATAAGCCCGAAGAAATCACCGTACGGTTTACGGCTGTTTACGCCGGGGGCGCTACAAAAACAAACGATGTAAAAGTGATCATGGATAACACCCTCAGATATTGGCTGCTGCACCGAGCCTGGTAAAGCGGTATTTCTGCTTGCTGCTGTTTGGCTTTTCCGGCACCGTCATTTCTATGTAGCCTAAGGATAACGCCGGCAACAAATAATTGTTTCTGAATGTAGGGCGATGTTTGATTCCGACTTTTGCCATCAGTTCTTTTGACGATAATTCTTCGCCGACGGTTAAGCTCTCAAGCAACTTTCGGACTTGTTCGGTTACTTGATCGCCGACTTGTTCGGTAGCCGCAATTTCTTTTAAAGCATCATAGATCGCTTTCAATAAAAAATCAACGAGCGGCCCTGAATCTGCATTTTGGTCACATTGCCCCAAAACATTATAATATGCAGTCTGCCGTTCACGAATCAGGGTTTCTATAGGAAGCCAGCCAAACAAAGGCTTCCATTTTGACAACAACAGTGTTTGCCACATTCTCCCCATTCGACCGTTCCCGTCGGCAAAGGGATGAATAAACTCAAATTCATAATGAAATACACAGCTTTTGATTAGTGGATGTGCATCGGATTTTTTGACCCACCCGACTAATTGGGAAATCAATTCAGGAATTCTTGATGCAGGGGGAGCCATATGCACAAGCCGTTCTCCTGCAAAGATACCGACACCTCCGCTGCGAAATATTCCGGCGTCCTTTGTTAATTCATTCATTAATATTTTGTGGGCGGCGAGCATATCCTTGATGGAAAAGGGGTTCATTTGAAGCAAACGATCATATGCGGCATAAGCGTTTTTTACTTCGGTAATTTCGCTTGGCGCGCCCAATACCCTTTTGCCGTTGATGATATCGGTCATCTGATCAATAGATAAAGAATTGTTTTCAATGGCAAGCGAAGCATGTATCGTTCGGATACGGTTATCTCTTCGAAGTCTGGGGTTGTGATTCATATTGCCGTTGACTGATAGTTCGGTCAATATCTGGGTAATATATGAGATTAGATTGATGGTCTCATCTGTCATCGTGTACGGCGGGGAATAGTTATTTTGGCTCATGAAGATTCTCCCTTCTTTTTTTTCTTGTTCTCTATTATACCGTACAAGTTGTTTTGCTGCTATTCTTTTATAATGCAAAGTTAGATATTGCAAGTTAGAATAAGCCCCTATTAAAAAATATTGCAAAGAAAACATATTTTAGGTATGCTTGAACAAGAAGTAGCAAGCATTTTGTCTGACAATAAAAAGCGGATCAGCTGATTATAAGGAGGACGCCATGAAAAAAGCCCTGGTATTGACCCTTTTCCTTGTATTGCTTCTTGGAACAACAATGGCTTATGCCGCAAAGATGGGACAAAAAACCTTTAATGATCTTCCGAAAGGCCATTGGGCTTATGCTGCAGTTGAGGAAATGCGAGAAGACGGCATCCTTGACGGCTTCCCGGATATGACTTTCCGACCGGCCGAAATCGTGACCTACGGTGAATTTATCAAGATGGCAACAACAATGACCAAAGTCACCGGAAAATATATGAAAGCGGATGCTTTCCAACACTGGGCCCAGAGATATTATGAATGTGGCCTTTGCAACTTCTATTACACTGAATCTGAGATTCCGAAAAGCAAACTTGGTGAGCCGATCTCACGAGGTGACATGGCGCTGATCATCAGTAATTTAATGAAATCGGAAATCAAAACCGCCGACTATGGGGATTATGAAGAGATTCTCGAAGACATTACGGATGTTGATTCCGGCACAAAAAACGAAGCCGCCATCATCAAAGCTTATGCGACGGGAGTGCTTTCCGGTTATCCGGATGGAAGTTTTCACCCCAATCAAAGCCTGAGCCGGGCGGAAGCCGCGTCGGTGATCCTCCGCGCAAAAGCCTTTGCGAAGATTTCGACCGAAACCGAAGAAGAAAAGCCCACTTTGGAATCTGAAAGTCCGGTCTATGCGGAGGAGCTGGTTCTTATTACTCTTAGTGACTATGGCAGTCCAATGGATGAAGCACACAAAAAAGAGCTTCTCGGGGCATTAAAACAGCAAATCCCTTCGCTGTCACAAAAGGTTTATACTGCGGCGATCACTTTTGCCGAACGCCCTCTTGGCGAGCATAACATGGAAATAAGGAAACAGTACATCGGCAAATATCCGGTTTTGATGGAGCATTCCGAGAACTCTATTACGATACATATTTATTCCCCGGGTTCTTGTGACGGCGATGAGGGCTGGAAGACAAAAAAAGGGGAAATCAACGATTCCTATATATAAAATATTAAAATCTAAAATTCAAATTGCTCAAAAGACAGGAACAGGAAAAAAATATGACTAATATCGGGAAACACGAGATCCCAAGCGATATGCTCCTCTTTTTTATCGTCGGCGCAATGCTCGGTATCGTTACAGCGGTCGAAAGCACTTCGCTTGCGAACAGACTTTATGAGGACTTGGGCTTTGCTGTCATGCAGAGGAGCCTCCTGGAAATCCCGAGAGAACTTCCTGGACTGCTTACGGTCATCCTGTTTGGTGTACTCAACACCCTTGGAGACGTCAGGATCGCTGCGCTTGCAAACATTCTCGGTGGAGTGGGGCTTTTGCTGTTTGGTCTTGCACCAAACAAATTTTCCTTGATTTTGATCTTCCTTGTAATATACAGCACAGGGCAGCACCTCTACATCCCTCTTTCGAACAGCCTGGCTATGGGCTTTGCATCAGGAGAAAATTTCGGCAAGCGGATCGGAGAAGTGCAGGCGGTCGGAAGTTTTTCGATCATCCTTGCGACCGGAGTCCTATATTTCCTTTATCGCGTGTTTGACGTTTCTTATGAACTTGTTTTTGCGTTTGCTGCGTTTGCGATGATAACGGCCGGAGTGCTTTTTCTGTCCATGGGAACGCGTAAGACCAGGATCATCGGCGAAAAACGTTTTGTTTTCCGCAAAGAATATAAAATGTACTATGTGATTGCAACCATCAACGGAGCCAGAAAGCAGATCACGCTGACCTTTGCTCCATGGCTCATCATCGATGTATTTCATCAGCCGGTGACGACGATCACCGCGCTGTTTTTTATCGTCTGTGTCATAAACATATTTTTCAAACCGTGGTTCGGCGGCCTGATCGACAGGAAAGGCGAACGCTATGCGCTGATGCTCGAAGCGGTCGTTATGTTTGTCGCGTGCATCGGCTTTTCCTTTGCAAAGAGTATCTTTCCGGCGGCGATCGCCCTTGGCGTTGTGGGATTTTGCTATGTGATCGATAAACTGATGGAATCCGCGGCCATGGCACGAGCCACTTATGTTCGCAAGCTTTCAAAAGAAAGCGCTGAAGTCGCGAGGACTCTGTCCATGGGGCAAAGCATGGACCACGTCGTTTCCATGTTTATCCCGGCACTGGCTGGTTTGGCCTGGTACTCTGGGGGCGCCGGCGGCTACATGTACGTGTTCATTGGCGGGCTCGTTATTTCCGTTGTGAACTTCTGCGTGGCATCGAGGTTGTAATAATTTCGACTGATAAAGTAGTTGTCGCAAAATTTGCGACAACTACTTTTGAGATAGATGCGTTGCGCATCTACTTCTGTTATTTACAAAAATGCAATAATGGAGTACGATAATAGCATAATTGTAAAAAGTGGAGGCGCGGTCATGAAATATAAAGAAAAATTGCAAGCATTAATTGACGAGAATCATGGTCTGATCCTAACGAAAGACGCTTCAAATGCAGGAATCCCAAGAACATATCTTGTGGAGTTCACAAAAAAAGGATATCTGGAAAAACTCGAAAGAGGCGTTTACATCACAAAGGATGCATTTGATGATGCAATGTATCGCATCCAATCAAAATATCCGCTCTTAATTTTTTCTCATGATACAGCCTTGTTTTTACATGGCCTGACAGACAGAGATCCTTTACAATATGACGGAACCGTTCCCGCGGGCTATAACTCGAGAAACATTATAAAAAGCGGAGTTAAAGTGTATTCCGTCAAGAAAGAATTATATGAAATGGGCTTAGCGACTGCAAAAACACCTTTTGGCAGAGAAATCAAAACTTACGATATGGAACGAACTATTTGTGACATTTTACGAAGTAGGAGTCAAATTGACATTACAGTATTGACCGATGCCTTAAAAATGTATGTAAAAAGACCTGACAAGAATCTGACCAAACTTATGCGATACGCGGAAAAGTTAAAGGTTACAAAAGTACTGAGGGTATACATGGAGGTGCTCCTGTGAACACGGCAGCAGCTGTATCATGGGAAGAGGCAATAAACGCAGTTAAAACGGTAGCAAAACTTTTACGGTTGTAACCGTAAAAAACAGAAAAAACGAAAGTTTTACGGTTACAACCGTAAAACTTCCTAACTTTCTTCGGAATTT
>CAZKCB010000043.1:0-11819 GCA_964550965.1 uncultured Oscillospiraceae bacterium | reverse complement strand
GATATTCTCTTTCTCCGGAGGCACATCAGGCAAGAGATGAATTCGTAAAGAGAATGAAGGCGATCGGAGCCACGATCGAATGTGACGACATGGCTAACGTGTACGCGACTTTGCCCGGATCGGAGCCGGGATCAAAGAGGATCGTGATGGCTTCTCACTGTGATTCTGTAAAGAATGGCGGAAACTACGATGGTATCTTAGGCGTTATGGGAGCGATGGAAGTCCTTGAAACGATAGCTGCTGAGCATATCCCACATAAACATGCTGTCACAGCAATGATCTGGACCAATGAAGAAGGCTCTCTCTATCCTCCGGCGATGATGTCTTCCGGTGTCATCTGCAATGATTTTTTACCGGAAGCGATCGGAAAAAACTTTAAACTTGAAACCGTGCTCCAATCAAAGAGCGTTATAGATAAAACAACGACCTTTGGTGAAGCTTTAGATAAGAGTCCTTACAAAGGCGGCAAAAAGAACAGATTGAACCCCGAAGAATACATGGCGATGTTCGAACTGCACATCGAGCAGGGACCGATCCTTGAGGATGCAGGCAATGACTTTGGTGTTGTGACCTGTGTGCTTGGGATGTTCAATTACAGGATCAAATTCCTGGGGCAGGCTGACCATGCCGGCACGACGCCGATGCATAAACGCCAGGACGCACTCTTTGCTGCGGCGAAAGCGCTTTGCTATCTTCATGAAGAAATCGATAAGCTTGGAAGACCCGAACTCGTTTATACGACGGGTGAGATCCTCTGCCATCCATGTGTGCATACCGTCATTCCCGACATGGTCGAGTTTTCGCTGGATGTAAGACATGAGGACCCTGAGGTAAGGCAAAAGGTGCTTGATCTTGTGCTGGGCCTCGATGGAAAGGTAATCGAGCGTTGCAAATGCGAAGTGAGAAAGGCCTGGGCCCGTGATACCGTATACTTTAACAAGGAACTAGTCTCTTATGTAAGGGAAAGTGCAAAAGAGCTTGGGATCAAGTATCAGGATATCAACAGCGGCGCGGGACACGATGCGCAGTTTGTTTCCTATATGATGCCGACAACGATGCTCTTCGTTCCTTCAAAGGATGGACACAGCCACTGTGAACCCGAGTTTACCAGCGTCGAACAATGCACTATGGGAGCAAGTGTCATGCTCAATGCCGTCTTGAAGGCCGATCAGCAATAAAAAAGACCCTATTGCATTAAACAATAAACCCATCAAAAAAACACGAGGCTGTCTCATCTTCTGGGGCAGTCCTTTTTCTTGCAAAATAATGTATACTATTTTAGATACGCGCTGTAACCTTTTTGAGTCTCATACGTTTCTATAATGGAGGAGCTTCCACATGCATCATGATATTATCGAGACCTATTATATGAAATATTATCGTGCGGCATATTTGTATGCGCTTTCTCTTTGCGGTCAGAAAGAAACGGCAGAAGATATTGTGAGCCAGGCCTTTGAAAAAGCATTCATAAGCTTGCCGGATGAAAGAAAGGATTTTAAATATTGGCTTTTGGCAGTTTGCAAGAATCTATGGATCGATGAACTTCGAAAAAGCAAGCGATTTGATCAATCACCTATAGAAAAAATCGAAATAGAAACAACGGTTTCTACGATCGCTGAAATACTGAATGATGAGAAAAACAGAAAGCTTTATTTGGGAATCAACCGGCTGCCTGCAAATTACCGTGAGATACTTACATTATATTATTTTGCCGGTGTCCCGTTGCTTCAAATCGCTTCGATTTTAAACCTTTCGAACAGCAACGTAAAGACGGCGATCTACCGAGCAAGGGTAAAGCTCAAAAAATATTTGGAGGAGGATGGATATGAGTTTTAAAGAACTGTATGAAAAGGTGCAACAAGGTATCGCGACGGAAGAGGAAACGAAGCTCGTCGAGGAGGAACTCGAAAAATTCGAAATCCTGACAGAGCGTTATCTCGAAAACGATTTGTTTTCTGAAAATCCGGAAGCAAAAAGTGAGGACGAAAACCGTCAGGAATTTTCTGCAGTCAAAAAAGCCGTAAGGAAAAGAACTTTTATAATCATTGCTTCTGCGGTCTTCGTGGTCGCACTGCTTTTCTTTTTAGGGATGCAGCTTTTTAACAATGTGATAAAGCCGTACTTGAATGAGCAGGTTTATTATGACCCGGGAAGCTACAGCTATTCGGATACATACAGTTATTCGCAAAACACAAATGACCTCTCGATCGAACTGGCAACGCTCACGGAACTTCATTTTCCGGGAACGCTTACAAATTATGCGACGACTGAAAACACCGGGATCGGGAAATATGATCTTACGATCAACTGGACCGACATGATGAAGCCCTATGATGTAAAATACCAATATGGAAGAGTTGATTCCGGCAAAATCAGGATCAACCAGGAATTTTTCCGATTTGTTCCAATGAATCAATTTGCCTACGGCACTTACCCGTTTGATGATCTGAGCGTTTGGCCCGATACTGCGGCAATGAAGAAAAAAATCGCGGAGCTGCCTAACTATACTTCACTTGAGGTAAGCCTTTCTTTTGAGCGGGACCTCAGCATGAAGGAAATCGCAGTGCTGCTCGACAAATATCCGGAGCTCTATTTCAGCTGGATCGGAGTCAGAAATGCGCCCAGAACGGAGCAAAACCTTCCGCTGATCGGCTTTGACCCAACCGGAACAGGATATATTTACGAGGGTATCAATGAAGCCTATCCTTACTATGAACTCGCGGACGATGCTTATCCTGAGAGGACCGAGGAGGTTTTGGAGGGTCATTTCAAATCCCTGCTACAGTTTCAGATAGACAATAAAAAGCTTTTGGAATCGATCGAGGGTTCGAATGTATCCGGCGAATATTATCAAGGCATCCTTGATTATATCAATGAAAACGAAGCTGCATCCTACGGCATCGTTGTTCAGGGGCACCCGGCTGAAATCCTGAAGATCTGTGCCGAAGAACCTGTTTGTAAGATTAGCGTTGATGATATCATTTTACAGATGGATTGATCAGACCCATTTATATTAAAACGTTTGATCGAAAGCTTGCTAATTTGTGCAGAAATTGAGAGGAAGCGCTTTCTGCCTTATGCTAACCTTTAGATACAAGGAGGCTGTGTTATGGAGTGGTTAAAGAGACTGAACCTGGCGATCGGATATCTGGAAGAAAATCTTGCAGAGGAAATCCATTATGAAGAGGCGGCAAAGCTCGCCTGTTGTTCGACGTTTCATTTTCAAAGAATGTTTTCCTATCTTGCCGAAGTTCCTCTTTCGGAGTATATACGCCGCAGAAGAATGACGGTGGCAGCATTCGAACTGATGAACACCGACGAAAAAGTCATCGATATCGCAATGAAATACGGATATGATTCGCCGACTGCATTCAATCGTGCGTTTCAAAGTATCCACGGGGTTTCTCCGTCGGAAGCAAGGAAAAAAAGTGTGTCTCTCAAAGCATATCCACGCATCAGCTTTCAAATATCGATTAAAGGAGAGAAAGAAATGAATTACAAAATCGAAAAAAAGGATGCATTTCGTATTGTAGGAGTAAAAGAGCGTTTTTCTATGAATGTAGAGGAAGGCTTTGCGAAAGTCCCGCTTTTTTGGAAACGGACGATCGAGGCCGGGCTTATCCCTGAATTATGCAAGCTGATCGACAAAGAACCCGCGGCGCTCCTCGGAATCAGCAGCGGCATGGACGGAAAAGAATTTGACTATTTCATTGCTGCTGTGAGTGATAAAGAAATACCGCAAGGCATGGAAGAATCGGTGATTCCGGCTGCGGATTGGGCGATCTTTGAATGTGTCGGCCCAATGCCTGAAGCGATCCAGAACCTTCAAAAACGGATCATGACAGAATGGCTTCCGGCTTCCGGTTATGAATACGCCGATGCTCCGGATATTGAAGTCTACCCCGAGGGAGATCAGGGCGCTGACGATTATCGCTGTGAAGTATGGCTTCCGGTCAGAAAAAAATAAGAAATAAAATAGCTGTGCTTTACATTGTGGGAATAAATGGTATCCTATAGTGTACAGCACAGTTTTTTATTTGCAGATTTTCACTGCCGTCTGAGGAGGGAAAAAGAATTATGATTTTTTATTTTACGGGAACGGGAAATTCACTTTATCTTGCTTCTTGCTTAGCAAAAACGCAGGGCGAAAAACTCATTTCAATAGCAAAGGAATTTGATAAAAAAAACAATGTTTTCGAATATGAGCTCCATGAAAACGAAATGGTAGGTTTTGTTTACCCTGTATACGCATGGGCTCCTCCGCAAATGGTTCTTGATTTTGCAAAAAAAATCAAGTTCAGGGGAGCGAAGCCCTATGTTTTTTCACTCGCCACCTGCGGCGATGAAGAGGGAAAGACCACCGAAATTTTGGAGAAGGTGCTTCTGCAATCGGGAATCACGCTTGACAGTGCATTCACGGTGCGGATGCCGAATAACTATATTATCGGATTCGATGTTGACTCTGAAGCTGTGGAAAAGAAAACCCTGGCGGCGGCTGAAAAGAGTCTGGAAGAAATCGATCTGGTACTTTCGGCAAGAAAAAAAGATAAAAAGATGCTGCTGCCCGGAAAACATGCGGCATTGAAAAGCAGTATAGTCAATTTTGGATTCAATCATTTTGCACTTAACAGCAAAAAGTTTTATGCAGATGAAAAATGCACGGCTTGCCGGCTTTGTGAAAAAATTTGTCCGGTCCATAACATCAGTTTTGGTGAAAAGCCGATCTGGGGTGAGACCTGCACCATGTGCCTCGCTTGTATCAACCGCTGCCCTGCAAAGGCGATCCAGTACGGGAAATCGACTGCTAAAAAAGGACGTTACTATCATCCGCTGATCGATGAACTGGAAAACACGATCGTCGAATAAGCAGAATAAACATCTTCGCAACACAGGTCAAGAAAATACGCTCGATTTGCTTTATGCTCTTTTTGAACGGTGGTGAGGAAATGGAACAGGCAGATGCAGTAAATGCTGTCACACGGATGCAGGAATATATTGCGGCACACCTGCGCGAACAGATCACATTGAAACAGCTCGCAAATGCAGCGAGGTATTCTCCGTGGTACAGCGCCAGGATATTCAAAGAATTTACCGGGAGGGCACCTTTTGATTACATCAGAGCCCTGCGGCTTTCGAAAGCGGCGCTGACACTTCGGGATGAAAGATCAAAGATCATTGACGTTGCGTTTGATTTTGTCTTTGACTCTCATGAAGGGTTTACCCGTGCTTTTGCAAAAGAATTTGGTTTGTCTCCCAAAAAGTACAGCCAAAAGACCCCTCCCGTGCAGCTGTTCATGCCTTCCAGAGTTCTCGACTACTACCAGTATTTGAGCAGAGGAGAGAGTGAAATGAAAGAAAAACAAGAAAACAAAACCGTATTTGTCCAGGTGATCGAACGACCGGCCCGAAAACTTCTTTTAAAACGCGGAGTCAAAGCAGAAGAATATTTCGCGTATTGTGAAGAGGTCGGCTGTGACATCTGGGCACTTCTTTCGAGTGTGAAAGAAGCCTTGTATGAACCCGTCGGAATGTGGCTTCCAAACCATCTGATCAGACCGGGGACGTCAAAGTATGTGCAGGGAGTCGAGCTGCCTGTGGATTACGCAAATACGATTCCCGATGGCTGCGAACTGATCGACCTGCCGCCGTGCAAGATGATGGTCTTTCAAAGCGAACCTTTCGACGATGCGGATTTTATGTCTGAAATCCAAGGCCTTTGGGAAACCATCAAAAGGTATGATCCCAAAATTTATGGATTTGAATGGGCGCCCGAGGATGCTCCGCGATTCCAACTTGCACCGATGGGGTACAGAGGTTACATTGAGGCTTATCCGGTGAAATCTGTAAACCGCAGTCTTTAAATTTTCATTTGGCAATACAAATAATAAAAGAGGAAGGATCCAGCATGCTGGAGTCTTCCTCTTTTTGTTATTTCAAATGATGCCTGTAGATGTCTTTATTAGAAAATAAAATTATCGATCAGACGTGTCTTGCCTATATATACAGCAACTGCAACCAAAACCGGATCTTCGATCGTAGTGACTTTTTGGATTGAATCGGCCTTTACGATCTCGACATAATCAATGGAGGCCAAGGGTTCGCTCAAAATCATATTTTTGATTGCTGCGATGACCACGGCAGCATTTTTTTCGCCTTCTTCGAGAAGTTTTTGGCCGCTTTGCAGAGATCGTGATAACACGCGAGCTGCGTTCCTCTCTTCGGGGCTCAAATAGCTATTACGCGAACTTTTTGCAAGACCGTCAGCTTCTCTTACTGTCTCGCAGCCGATGACTTCAATATCTGTGTTAAAATCACGGACCATGCGTTTGATGACGGCAAGCTGCTGAGCGTCTTTCTGTCCGAAATAAGCATGATCAGGAGTGACAATATTAAAAAGCTTGTTTACAACGGTGCAGACACCCCGAAAATGATGGGGCCGCGTTTTCCCGCACAGTTCAGTCGTGAGGACCGTCATATCGGCGAATGTACAAAAATCACTGGGGTAAAGCTCAGAGACTTCCGGAAGAAAAACAAGATCTGCATGACAGGCTTCACAGATAGAAAGATCGTGAGCTGCGTCACGAGGGTAAGAAGCCAGATCCTCTGTCGGCTCAAATTGCATGGGATTGACAAAAATACTGACTACTGTCCGGTCGTTTTCTGACACGGAGCGAGCGATCAGGCTTTGGTGCCCTTCATGCAAAAAGCCCATTGTAGGTACGAACCCGATGGAAAGGCCTTCTCTTTTCCAGGTTTTTATGATCTGTCGCATTTCTTTTACTGATGTCGATTTTTCCAATGTTTTTCTCCTTGTTTGAAATAGCGGATTTTTTCTACTATACACCTTTCGGGATGGACTTGTAAATGAATTCTGAGATTCTTAAAAATAGAAAGACTTTTCTGTGTTTTCCTTTTTAATATGCTATAATTTATTTGTATTTACTTTTGCATCGATTTGCAGAAAATAAGAAAGAAAAGAGTGGAAACGGCTGCAATATGAGGAAATATTTTTTGGTTGGCGCAGGGGCATTCCTGGGCGCTGTGACAAGATACGGAATCGGGATGATCCCTTCCGATGGATATGGCCTTTTCCCTTTGAAAACCTTGATGATCAATCTCCTCGGGAGCTTTATTCTTGCATTTTTTATTACTGCGGCGTTTGAAGCTTGGGAGCTTGATGCGGACATTCGACTTGGGATCGCAACGGGTTTTCTTGGGGCATTTACGACTTTTTCCACATTTTGCAAGGAAAGCGTAAGCCTGATGCAAAATGGTTCCTATGGAACGGCATTGATTTATATGTCGCTTTCCCTTTTTTTGGGTTCCGCACTTGCGTATCTTGGCTTCGCCCTGGTCCGTATGCTTTTTAGAAGTTTTTATATCCGCGAGCCGCAAGAAAGGGAAGGGAATAAGTGAACTTCTTACTGGTAGGTCTTGGAGGAGTCTTTGGAGGACTCACGAGATTTCAACTTGGAAAAATGATTTCGGAACGAGCCGGAACGACCTTCCCGGCCGCGACATTTTTGATCAATATCAGCGGAGCCTTTTTGCTTGGAGTGCTTACCGGTCTGGGAGCAGAGGGAAAATACTATCTTCTTTTCGGCGACGGATTTCTGGGAGCCTATACGACATTCTCGACGTTTATGTATGAAGGCTTCAGCTTGTTTCGTGAAAATGAAAAACGAAAGGCTTTTTTTTACGTTCTAAGCTCGCTTCTGTTTGGAATCGGAGCGTATGCTTTCGGTTTCTTTACAGCGGCGTCCATGCGAAAAGTATGAGAGGAGATCAAAATGCAAAAGGGAGAAAAATGCAAACTGCTTAAAATCTATGTAAGCGAGGATTCTAAATTCAAAGGGCATAGTCTTTACAATGCCGTCGTTTTCAAACTCAAAGAACTTGGAATCGCAGGAGCCACTGTGACTAGGGGAATGGAAGGCTACGGAAAAGGAAAGACTATCCATACTACAAGGATACTCGAATTAAGCTCGAGCCTGCCGATCATTATCGAAGCAGCCGACAGCGCCGAGCAGATCGAAAAAGCGATTCCTTTTATTGAAGAAATGGTCGAAGAGGGTCTGATTCTTGTAGCGGATATCGAAGTTGTGAAATATGGAAAGCCGGGGTCTCTCTTCTCCGTTTAGAAAATGAAATTATTTCGATAAAAAAATAACAAATATGTTTATCAGCATCTTCTTTCGGGTAAATTCAAAATCGGCTATCGCTTTTAAGAAAGGAGTCTTACATTTATGAAAACACTTGAACTGAAAAAAAATTTATATTGGGTAGGAAATCAAGATCCCGAACTTCGCGTGTTCGATATCATCATGGAAACGGAATTTGGGACCACATATAATTCCTATATATTAAAAGGAAACGAAAAAACAGTACTTTTCGAGAGCAGCAAGCTCAAATGCCTTCCGGATTACCTCGATAAAGTCGAGAGCATCGTTTCGATCACAGACATCGATTACCTTGTTGTAAACCATACAGAACCGGATCATGCGGGGGCGATCGAAAAGCTTCTTGAGATCAATCCGAGAATAAAAATTGTTGGAACAGCAACTGCGATCGGATTTCTAAAAGAAATCTGCAACAGAGATTTTACGGCGATCGTCGTCAATGATGGAGATACGCTTTCAATTGGGGATAAGACCCTGAAATTTATAACGGCCCCAAATCTTCACTGGCCGGACACGATGTTTACCTACATTCCTGAGGAAAAAATGCTGGTCACCTGTGACTGCTTTGGATCGCACTATTCACATGACGGTGTGACAAATGATACCATTCCGAACCAGGAAGATTATCTGCGGGCGCTAAAGTACTATTTTGACATGATCATCGGGCCATTCAAAAGCTTTGCACTCGCAGCGATCAAAAAAATAGACGGCCTTGAGATCGACCTGATTGCAACCGGACATGGCCCAGTGCTTGTAAAAGAACCGATGAAAGTTGTTGAACTATACAAACAGTGGGCAACGGAGATCAACCCAAACACGAAAAAAACAGTCGTCATCCCTTACGTATCAGCTTATGGCTACACTCTTGAGATCGCTGAAAAAATAACCGAAGGCATCAAGGCTGCGGGTGACATCGATGTCCGCCTTTACGACCTCGTATATGCTGATGTGGCAAAAGTCAATGAAGAACTCTACTGGGCAGACGGCATTCTGCTGGGAACACCAACTATGGTCGGTGAAGCACTGAAGCCTATCTGGGACCTCTGCACGTCTATGTTTGCACGAACACACAGCGGAAAGCTTGCTTCCGCATTTGGTTCCTATGGTTGGAGCGGCGAAGGTGTGCCGAATATCATACAGCGTCTCAAACAGCTTCGTATGAAGGTCTACGGCGAAGGACTCAGGATCAGATTCAAACCAAATCAGGCGCAGCTTCAGGAAGCGTTTGAATTTGGATATAATTTTGGAATGTCGGTACTTGCGGGGAAGGTGATCGAACCGACTCCGGAAACGAAAAACATTGCGTGGAAATGCATGATTTGCGGAGAGGTCATAAAAGGTCTTGCTCCTCCCGCTATGTGCCCCGTTTGTGGTGTCGGCCCGGAGCAGTTTGTAAAGGTATCCGCAGACGAAACTTCCTTCCGTTCGACAAAGAAGGAACGCTTTGTGGTTGTTGGAAACGGCGCCGCAGGAACCATTGCCTGCGAGGAGATCCGACGCCGCAATAAAGCGGCTGAAATCGAATTGATTTCCGACGAAGAGGTGTCAGGGTATAATCGCCCCATGCTTACGAAAGGTATCCTTTCAGAAATCGATTCCTTGAATCTCTACATCAAACCCGAAAACTGGTATGCTGAAAATGCAATAAAACAAACCCTTGGAACAAAAGTAACGGCAATCGATACGACTGCGAAAAGTTTAAGCCTGGCGGACGGAACTTCGCGCAGCTATGACAAACTCATCCTTGCGACGGGAGCAAGTTCTGCCATGCCGCCTATCGAAGGCGCACAACTTGCTGGTGTTTTTTCCATCCGTAATTTAAAAGATGTACGCGTGATCCAGCAAGAATTGAAAACCGTGTCGGATGTTGTCGTCATCGGCGGTGGGATCCTGGGGCTTGAGGCGGCATGGGAAGTCAAAAAAGCGGGCAAGAATGTAACTGTAGTGCAGCGTTCGGAACTGCTTATGGACAGGCAGCTTGATACGAAAGGCGCTTTGTTGTTGCATGACCTTTGTGAAAAAGCGGATGTCCATTTGAGTCTTGGAAAAGCACCGGAGAGTATTACGGGAGACGGAAAGGTCAGTGGAGTCAAATTATCGGATGGTTCGATCCTTCCGGCCCAAATGGTCATTCTTTCGACAGGCATCAAAGCAAACCTTGAGCTTGCAAAAGCAGCGGGTATCGATGCGGAACGACACATTTTGGTCAATGAAAAAATGGAGACAAGTGTTCCGGGCGTCTACGCGTGCGGAGATTGTGCCAGCTATAAAGGTGTCAGCATAGGAATTTGGAATCAGGCGATCGATATGGGAAAGGTTGCAGGCGCAAATGCGGCGGGCGAAGAAATGAGCTATCAGCCGATCATTCCTGCAAATGCCTTCAACGGGATGGGGACATCATTGTTTTCCATCGGCGATCCGGGCAAGGATCCTGAACAGAAATATAAGAGCATTGAGATCAATGACGATGCAAAAGGCACTTACGAAAAGCTTTACTTTATCAACAACCGATTCTGTGGAGGTATCCTGATCGGAGATGTTGCGAAATCAACAAAACTGATCCAGGCATATAAAAATCAGGAAGCGATCGAAAAATTATTGTAAAATAATATTTCCAGAAAGAAACATCCGGAATGGTAATCAAAAGCCATTGCGGATGTTTTTTTTTACAGAAACAGATAAGTTGAGAGTATTAAAGGAGTATAAAATGATTATAATACATAATTACCTACTTTTAAGTACTCAATCTACTTATCAAATATACAAAAAAAATTACAAACAGTAATAATTTCGCTTTTCTGAATATTCGAATATAATTCGGGGTGAAAAACTTAGTACTATGGATTGGTACATGAAGGGGAAAATTATGTACGATATCGTTAGTCGCGGAGGGACTGTCATCGATCCGAAAACCGAGATCCAAACGATTGCGGCTATTGGCATCCAGGATGGGACTATAAAGGCCGTGACAAGAGAAAAAATCTCTGGTAAAGTGGAGATCGACGCAACCGGGAAGATCGTTTGTCCCGGATTCGTAGACATCCATTCTCATCTGCATTTCCCGCTGTATCCTGCTTGGCTTTCTGCCAAACAAGGTATTACGACTTGCTTGTCAGGAAATTGCGGGATCACAAATTATCTTCCTATCAAAAAATATTTAGATGACATGGAGACGCAAGGTTATCCGATCAACTTTGCTACTTTGGTAGGACACTCCTGGAAGCTGCGTGAAATGGTTGGCTTAAAGGATCCGTATGAAACGGCGACACCGGAGCAGACTGCAAAGATGGTCGAAATTGCAGAGCAAGCTTTGGAAGAAGGTGCTTTTGGAGTATCACTCGGTTTGGAATATGCGCCGGGAGCAAATGAAGCTGAGATACTTCCGCTTGTTGAACTTGCGGCAAAGTATGACAAATTGGTTCCGATCCACATCAGGACGGATGCTCTCGATTTTGCGGTAGGCCTTCGTGAGGCAATTTCCCTCATGGAAAAGACCGGTGCAAAACTCCATATCTCGCATTTGGCTTATCAATTTGGAGTACACCCTGAAGTCACGGAAATGGCACTGATCATGATTTCCAACGCCATTAAAAAAGGCATGCCGCTCACTCGCTCCGAAGTTTTTTTCGCGATGCCAAT
>CAZKCB010000042.1:0-11853 GCA_964550965.1 uncultured Oscillospiraceae bacterium | reverse complement strand
CAAGGGAATTTGTGCTAAGCAAAAAAAACAATCAGGTGCAGACCGAAAAAATCATAAATATGATATTGTCCGTATAGAGGGATAAAAACATGAAACAAAAGCTGTTGTTCATTTATCCGGAGATGATGATCGGCGGAAGCACCACAAGTCTCGTCGCGCTTTTGAATACGATCGATTATACGCGATTTGAAGTCGATCTGGTCCTATATAAAAAAACCGGAGACTTACTGAATGATATCCCCGGGCAAGTGAACCTCCTTCCCGAAGCATGCAAATATCCTGAAAACACATTTTCGGCAAGAACCAAAAAAGCCCTCATACTCTTATCGAAAGGGTATCTGACCAAGGCAGTATATCTTGAATGGAAATACAAAAAGAAGCTTGGGCTCAATCTTCAAATTATGGCGTATGCCCAGGCAGCTCTTTCTGTGAAAATAGAAAAAGAATACGATGCGGCAATCGGATTTTTGGAGCTTTGGGCCGATGTCTATCTGACAAGCTGCGTCAAAGCAAAGAAGAAGATCGGTTGGATCCATGTCGATTATGAAAACGCTCCGTATATCCCGGAATTGGACCGCGACAATTTCATGAAGCTTGACAAGATCGTATGCGTTTCAAAAGTATGTCTGGAGCATTTCAATCATGCTTTTCCGGAGCTGAAAAACAAGTCGCTTTCTATCGAAAACATATTGTCTTCGAAGTATATAAAAAAGAAAGCGGAAGACGAAGCAGAAATGCCGATTTTCAATGGGCTGAAGTTTATGACTGTATGCATGATCTATCTTCAGACCAAAGGCTTGGATCGGGCAGTATCCGCCGCAGCCAGACTCCGCAAGGACGGGTATGGATTCAAATGGTTTCTTATCGGAGACGGGCCCGACAAAGAGCAGCTGCGAAAGCTCATTGCCCGAAACGGCTTGGAAGATAGCTTCGTCCTTCTGGGAAAAAAAGTAAATCCCTATCCCTATTTAAAAAAGAGTGATGCTTTTGTATTGACCTCAAGAAATGAGGGGAAACCGATATCAGTCACAGAAGCTCAAATACTGGGAGTACCTCTTATTGTTACAAATTATTCATCCGCCAGTGAACAAGTCCTTGATGGTGTTGAGGGTTTGATTGCAGAAAACAGTGAAGAAGGCATTTATCGTGCCTTGAAAACAGTACTTGATCATCCGGATAAGCTAAAAACCTTTCAACAAAATCTAAGTAAAAAGGAGTTCGGCAATGAAGAGGTAATCGAACGATTTTATGGATTGCTGCAATAAAAAGAAAGGTAAGTAGTATGGACATTGCAAGAAGTAAAAGCGAGATAGACTTAAACGAGCAGAGCGCGGCTGGGTTTTCCAAGCCGGGTTTCAGTAAATACCTTTTGCTTGTTATCTACTTTATGTCCATATTTACGTTTAAGGAAGGTACAGTCCAACTGATCGCTATTGGTATTATTCTTCTTTGCATGGGCATACTCATCTTTTATGATGAATTTTATCTGGTGCTGCCGATCCTGATTTTCTTTTACATGTATTTATCGATACCCGGCGGTGTTTCTTTATTCCGGATATATACTATCTTGTTCATAATCAAAGCGATCAACAAAAAAATAGACATGGATCTGCTGTTCGTGCCACCTCTTTTGGTCATTGCCTTGTACAGCATTTTTGTTTTGTTTCCGATCGATTTACAGATGGCCCTATTTATTATCTTCGATATGGTATTCATTATGCTTTATATAAAAACAAGCCTGCTCGAGAAGGATATGTTTGATTCGTTTTTTAAGTATTATGTGCTGGCGGCCATTTGTACGACGGTATTTGGTTTCTTAAGGATGGCTTTGCAATGGAAAACGGCAGTTTATATAGAGGGGGAGTGGATCTACGTTACGAGATTCATCGCAACCTATAATGATCCGAATTATTTGGGTTTCTTTTATAATGTAGCTATTTTTGCAGCTGTTTCTTTGAATATGTTTCGAAACTTTGCAGCGAAATTCTGCGTTATCATTATTTTGTATTCAGCACTCATAGCGACATTGAGCATTACGGCCCTGATCTGCAATGTGATTGGAATATTTATATACCTGCTGCTGGCAAAAAAAATAAATATAAAAACGCTGATTGCGATAGCCATTGGGATCCAACTTTCGGTGTTTGGATATCATTACGCATTGGAAAATCCAATTGAGGGAATTACCGATGCGGCCTACAAAGTAGAAAGCAAATTAAATGACCTCAAAGATAAGGATATGGGTTCTTTGACAACAAACAGATCGGACATATGGGAGGAGCATTTTGATATTTATAAGAACCAATCGAATTTAAAGATCCTTTTTGGAGGGAATGTCGTCAATTCTTATATGCGCGACGATAACAAATTCAGCAAGGTGTCACATCAGGATTTTCTTGATATGCTTTTGAATCTTGGGCTGGTTGGCACCTTGATCATGATGCTGTTCTATTTTATCAATACGAAAAATAAGTTTTTGAGTTTCCTGAGAGACCGAAGCGAAGAGGATATCATGTCCTTGCTGATCAAATACATTTGGTTTTTTTATGCCTTTAGTTTAACGATGTTTCCCGCATGGATGTTCTACCTGTTCTTCTTTTTATAAGCAGCTGGAGCGCCGAAATATTGCATTTAAAACAAGGTGAGTTTAAATCAGCCAATAAGTGGTAACAACAAAGCATATTTAGAAAAGGAGTGAACACGAGTATGGATACAAAAATGGAAAAGAAATATTCCATGAAAGATGTCTTGGCAATACTTTTCAAACGATTATGGATCGTCCTTTTATCCATCGCTGTTGCTTCGGGTGGAGCATATCTCGTGAGTACCTACCTGATGCAGAAGATCTATACCACCTCCGTCTCTATGTACGTTGCTTCTGAAAGCGAACCTTCAGATGTATATGCCTCACTGAATGAACTTACTTATGCGCAGGAGGTCGTAAATACCTATATCGAGATCCTGAAGACAAATACTTTTCTAAGCAAAGTCACCGAGGCCAGCGGACTTGAATACTCTTCCGGCGAGTTGAGCGATATGATCGAAATAAATGCCGTTAACAAAACGGAGATTTTTCGGGTGACGGTCAAGACAGGCGCACCTATAGATTCTTATATTTTAGCAAATAAGATCGCAGAGCTGGCTCCCTTGAAAATCGTTGAGATCAAGGGCGCCGGTATCGTAAGAGTAGTAGACAAAGCAACATTGCCGAAAAAACCAAGTTCCCCGAATATCATGGTAAATACTGTAATTGGTGCCGCGCTTGGTACCATTTTAGGAATCATGCTTGCACTCATGCTTGAGATGATGAACAAACGTGTAAAGGATGAAGAGGATATCACCAAGCACTATAATGTACCGATTTTAGGAAGAGTTCCTGTAATGAAAGAAAAGAGGGGAGGGCGAGGCTGATGGCATTCGGTAAAAAGAAAGAAAAAAGATCTTCACAGGACATCATGAGGCTCAACAGCGACACGGATTTTATCCGTGCGGAAGCCTATAAGACACTCCGTACGAATTTGATGTTTACCCTATGGAAACAAGGGTGTAAACGTGTGATCGTAACAAGTGCGCTGCCTAAGGAAGGGAAATCGACAAGCTGCTGCAATTTAGGCATTACACTGGCGCAGACGAGCTCAAAGGTCCTGATCATAGACTGTGATCTTCGGAAACCTATGCTGCATAAGTTTTTTGAACAGCAGGGCATCCCCGGACTTTCTGAAGTGCTGGCCGGCATGGCGACGGCAGCAGAGGCGATCCATAAAACAGCATACCCGAATTTGAAGATCCTCTGCGGCGGAACGACCCCACCGAATCCGATGGAGCTTATATGCAGTTCGGCGATGTCTGACTTGCTGGATGCACTTTCAAAAGAATTTGATTACATTCTGCTTGATACAGCCCCTGTGAACCTCGTGGCAGATGCGCTCGCTCTTTCGCCTATGACCGACGGCGCCATTCTAGTCGTCAGACAAGGGGAAACGCCCCATGCCAATCTGCAGCATGCATTGTCGGATCTGGAGTTCGCCCATGTCAAGATACTTGGAATCGTATTAAATGCTGTGAAGAGCGGACATCACTATGGTTCCTCAAAATATAATTTTAGGGGATATTACGGCGATTACAAATATCAGAATTCGACTCGGGTCTGAGCTATGATCGATTTACATACACATATCTTGCCGGGGATCGATGATGGCGCCAAGGATGAACAGGAAGCGCGTTCGCTTTTATCCATGCTGAAGGAACAAGGAGTGACTTTGGTTGTTCTGACTCCTCATTTCTATTCCCACAAGCAGGATCTTTCCGACTTCATCAATAAACGCCGGGAAGCATTCGAGCTGATCTCCGACTTTGAATTGGAAATGATTTTAGGAAGTGAAACATACCTAACAGAATCCTTGTTTTCAAATGACTCTCTGGATAAGCTCTGCATCGGTGATACGAAATACCTCCTGTTGGAGATCCCCAACATAGCAGAATGGACCTCTCCCACATTTCAAATGATCGACAAGGTCATCAGCAAGTACAATGTGAGACCCATTATTGCGCATGTAGAGCAGTATCGTGCCGTGCAGCTAAGCCGACATAAGACCAAGCTGTTTCAAGAGCTGGTTGACCTTGGCTGTTTATTGCAGATCAATGCAGATTCGGTAGTCGACCGGTCGACCAGAACGAAGACGCTGAAACTGATTAAGAGCGGTTGGGCTGATTTCGTCGGCTCCGATTGTCATAACCTGACGTTGAGGCCGCCGCAGATACAAGAATTCCGGGAGATCGTAGAGAAAAAATTAGGTTCCGATCAGCTGAATGCTTGGAATTCGAGACTGAAATAGCTCCTGCACTCCACAATTTGAGAAAAGGTCGGGGCGGATGAGATGAAAAAGAAAAAGAAAATAATTCTAATAATCTTAGCAGTCGTATTGGCAAGCGGCGCAATTCTTGCGGTAAATTTTTTGCAGGCATTGGATTATAAATCGACTCTGGCTGTAAAAGATACAAAAGAAGCAAAGGAGCAAACCAAGCAGGATAAAAAAACGGAAGAAGAGGATATAAACTACAAGGAAGATATCAATGCGCCTTCCAATATCATAAATATTCTTTTTCTTGGGATCGATAAAGCCGAAGATCGTACCCAAGGGGTCTATCGCTCAGATATGATCGCGATCGCAAAAATCGATCTGAATACAAATAAGATCAAGGTGTTGTCTATACCAAGAGATACCTACACTTATATACCGATCGAGGGAAAGAAAGATAAAATAAATCATGCATATGCATACGGAACCCTCCATGGGAATGGAGAGCAAGCCAGCATAGATGCCGTAGAGCAATTCCTTGGTGGCAAGATGATCGATTACTATTTTACAATGGACATGGATCCGATCCTGTATATCGTAGATAAGATCGGCGGTATCAAGATCAATGTAGATACCAGAATGGATTATCCGGACTATGATGTCTGCCTTGAAGAGGGGCTGCAAGTGTTGAATGGAAAAGAGGCCTACCTTTATCTGAACTGGCGTTATACAGCAGGTGGAGATCTCGACCGGATCAAGCGGGTACAATATTTTATGAGTACGCTCTTTGAACAGCTGAAGGCGTCCGGAAAGGTAAAAGAAACACTGCTCGCGCTGATAAAGTATAAAGATAATTTCCGGACAGATTTCACAACAAAACAGCTCGTGGCCTTTGCCGCATTTGCAAATCAATTGCCGGATGGGTCCGTTTCATATTACAATCTAACGGGAAGCAGTAAAACGATCGATGGCATCAGCTACTGGATCCCTGATCCGAATGCCGAGGTAATAAAAGAATTTCTTTTATAAAGTATAATTGAACCTTAATGATAAATAAAAATTACCTGAAAGGAAGGATAACCACATGAAAATTCTTGTAACCGGTGCAGCTGGCTTTGTCGGCAAAAACTTTGTCGCAGAACTTGAAAATCAAAATAAAGCGGCAAATGAGAATGGTCCTTTGTACGAAATACTTCCTTATGATCTTGGGTCTGAACCATCTGATTTGGATCGTTTTTGTAAAGAAGCGGATTTTGTGGTCCATCTCGCGGGAGTCAACCGACCGGAAGATCCGGCGGAATTTATGAAAGGGAATTTTGGCTTTACCTCAGAACTTTTAGACACTTTGAAACGGCACAGGAACAATTGCCCGATCATGCTTTCTTCTTCGATCCAGGCCGCGCTTTCGAACCCCTACGGAGAAAGCAAGCGCGCAGGAGAGGAACTTCTTTTTTCTTATGGCAAAGATACCGGCGCCAGAGTTTTGGTCTACCGTTTTCCGAACGTATTCGGGAAATGGTGCCGGCCCAATTACAACAGCGGGATTGCAACCTTTTGCTATAATCTTACGCGGGATCTGCCGATCACAGTAAATGACAGATCTGCGGTTCTCGATCTGGTCTATATCGACGATGTAGTAGCCGAATTGATCCGTGCGTTGAACGGCAGAGAGAATCTTAGAAATTACGGATACTGCCAGGTGGAGACTTCTTATTCCGCAGAGCTTGGACGGATCGTCGATTTATTGTATGATTTCCGTGACTCCAGAAAAAACCTCTTGATCCCAAATCTAGAGGATTCGCTTACCACGAAGCTTTACAGCACCTGGTTGAGCTACCTTCCGGAAGACAACTTTTCCTATCCGCTTCATCCACATGGCGACGAGCGGGGATCGTTTACGGAATTTTTAAAATTCGAGGGAAATGGACAGGTCTCTGTCAATATTTCGAAACCGGGAACCATCAAAGGAAACCACTGGCATCAGAGCAAAGTTGAAAAATATCTGGTAGTCAGCGGAACCGGCGTCATCCGATTTCGCAGGCTCGATACGGATTGGATAACAGAATACCATGTGAGCGGCGAAAAACTCGAAGTGGTGGATATCCCGGCGGGATATACGCACAATATCGAGAACCTCGGCAGTTGCGACATGGTTACGATCATGTGGGCGAACGAATGCTTCGATCCGAAAAACAGCGACACTTACTCTTTGGAGGTATGAAATGAAAAAGCTCAAACTGCTGAAGCTCCCTCGGACAAGGCCTGAAATCATTCGCCTTTCGGAAGTCATCACGAGCCGCGAGATTAACTTTGGCAATATTCTCGTGCACCGCGAGCAAAGCTGGGAGCCCTTGCTCAATGATATTTTTTTCGAGGATCTTTCGCTGCGCGCCCCCGATCATTATCTTGATGCGGTCGGTGCGGATCTTGGGGAAACGATTGGAAATATCATAGCGAAAAGCTATCAGATCCTTTCCGAAGAAAAACCGGATGCACTTCTGGTCCTGGGAGATACGAATTCTGCTTTGGCGGCGATATCTGCAAAAAGGCTCCGCATTCCGATCTTTCATATGGAAGCCGGCAATCGCTGCTTTGATGAAAACCTGCCCGAAGAAACGAATCGAAGGATCGTCGATCATATTGCCGACGTCAACCTTTGCTACAGTGAGCATGCAAGAAGATATCTGAACAGTGAAGGCCTTGCAAAGGAGCGGACCTATGTAACGGGGTCTCCAATGGCAGAGGTTCTTTCGGCAAATCTGTCAAAGATAGAAAAAAGCACTGTTCTGGAAAGGCTTGAACTCACACAAAAAAAATACATCCTTCTTTCTGCGCACCGCGAAGAAAACATCGACCATGAAGACAACTTTTTTGAGCTGATGAATGCCGTAAATGCGATGGCAGAACACTACGGAATGCCTGTGATCTACAGCACGCACCCACGCAGTGCAAAATTTATTGCCGAGCGCGGTTTTTCGTTCCATCCGCAAGTCCTGAGTATGAAACCATTCAATTTTTCCGATTACAATTGCTTGCAGAAAAACGCCTTTTGTGTCGTTTCAGACAGCGGAACGATCCCGGAGGAAGCTTCCTATTTCAAATTCCCAGCCGTTTCGATCAGGACGAGTACAGAACGTCCCGAAGCAATGGATAAGGGCAATTTTGTGATTGGCGGTATTACGAAAGAACAGGTGCTGCAGGCTGTTGAACTTGCGACCCAAATGTCCGGGAATGGTGATTTTGGGGTTGCCACTCCGGATTATATCGATGAAAATGTAAGTGCAAAAGTGGTAAAGATCATCCAGAGCTATACCGGTATCGTGAACCGCATGGTCTGGAGAAAATGATATAGAAAGACCTTGACTGATTCCTAATAGAAAAAGCTATTTATGTGATGTTCGGATTGCATAAATGGCTTTTTTAAATTATTTTTTGCGATTTTGGGTATATTACGTGCAAGCCACCAATTTTTCGATAGACCTTTTCGAATATTATAATAAGACGTCAATGGTCGGCGATAAGAAAATGGAAGGGCTGGAATCTGCATGATGATTTTCCTGGGTACGTTGGAACCACAAAGCTCAGATTCTGGAGCTAAAAATAAATCAGTCATCGATGAAGCGATCTTTGTAAAGATTGCCGAAAATGACATGCCCGCTTTTGAGGAATTTTACCGCTTGACGGAGAGAAGCGTCTATGCTTTTGCTTTGTCTATTCTCAAAAACCATGAGGATGCCCTGGATGTAATGCAGGATACTTATTTGAAAGTTCGTGGTGCTGCTCATCTGTATGAACCCATGGGAAAACCAATGGCCTGGATTTTTAGCATCGCGCGGAATCTGGCTATCAGCAAACTCAGAGCAAATAAGCATATCGAAGATGTCCCGGTAGAAGATATAGAAAATGATATGTCTTTTTCTTATGTTGTTGACAACGAAGATAAAGTGGTGCTCGAGATCGCTCTTAATATATTGAATGATCAGGAACGCTCGATCATACTTCTTCATGCGGTTTCCGGTCTTACACATCACCAAATAGCAAAGGATTTGGGAATTCCGCTTTCGACCGAACTGTCAAAATATCAGCGTGGGTTGAGAAAACTCAAAAAATATCTCGTAGGAAAAGAGGCCCTGAAATGAAGAAAAAAAATAAATTTTAAAATGATGCGATAAAACAGGCATTCCGTGCGTTATATTAATATAACCTAATAATATTTAAAAAATCTAAAAACGATAATAGCAAACTTACCAAAAGGTAAGGACGCAAAGCTTGGGGTCTAAGGTCTTCTGACTATGACAGCCCGGTTGCCGAATCTTTTAGTTTAGCGTATAAGCGCTGTAACTCTATTCGTGCAACTCAAAGCACTGAATGGAGTTTTTTTTATTCTTTCTAATTTGAAGCAGATAAGGTGAGTTTAATGAACATGATCTTGGCGGGCATATTTTGCGTTGCCGGAGCGGCCTTAGGGTTTTGTCTCCTTCCCATTGCAAAGAAAATCGCATTATACAAATGCAGTAAAAAAAACATGGCAGTTCCTTCTGATCTGAACTGTGCGGCTCCGCTTTTGAAATTGGCGCTTTGCATACTGAACGGGGCGGTGTGGCTCGTTTCTTTCTTCCTTATCGAAAATATTGTGGCCGCAGCACTTTCTTCCATTCTTTTCAGCCTTGCCGTTCTTATCGCAATCATAGATCTGCGTATAAGAATCGTTCCAAACGAACTTTTGCTGATCATGATCCTTGTGGGGATTCCATTTCAAATGATCAACTTTGGCGTCTCCGCAGCCCTGATATCCGTCTTGTGCATGGCGGCAATGATCATCTTTTTTATCTCAGTAGCCTTCCTTGTCGGATTTGACAAAGTCGGTGCCGGAGATGTCAAACTGGCAGGTGCTATGGGGCTCGCACTCGGATATCCAAATATAATTACGGCCCTGGTGATTATGAGTGCAGTGTTTCTTGTCTACAGCGCAGGCGGCCTTATCATAAAGAAACTGACGATGAAGAGTATGCTTCCTTTTGCTCCGTTTATGATGTGCGGGATGATCTTCACCCTTACGTACATCATGTTCTAGCTAAATTCTTTAGCGGGTTTCAATGATTATCGGTAGTTAACCATTTTATATGGTATTTACAAAATCAATAAATTATTTTTGCAGGAGTGTAATCTTATCGAGAGGAGAATGAAAATGAGTAAGTTAATGAATTGGCTCAAAAACGAAGAAAGCGGGCAGGGAATGGTAGAGTATGGATTGATCATTGCTTTGATCTCGGTAGTGATTATTGCAGCGTTGGCTATCCTCGGTCCCAAAATCACAACCATGTTTACGAATATGAGCTTTTGATCGCAAAAAAATCAATTAATTATTCGCGGATCCCAAATAACATTGTTATTTATTGATATGAAGTAAGGAGATTAAAAAAATGAAAAAATTTATGAATTGGCTTAGAAACGAAGAAAGTGGTCAGGGAATGGTAGAGTACGGATTGATCATTGCTTTGATCGCTGTAGTGATCATTGGATCATTGGCTATTCTTGGTCCTAAAATCACAACCATGTTTACTAACCTCACGTTTTAACAATTGAGTTCTGCATCCAAAGGAAGCGGGCTCCGCAGGAATGCCGAGCCCGCCCTTTCTTCTTAATGGCAGGCGAACTATCAAAGGCGGTGGTTTCGGTGCATCCCAAAAACGAAAATGGGCAAGCCATGGTGGAGTTTGCACTTGTACTGCCCATACTTTTACTCCTTCTATCCGGCATTATCGATTTTGGCTGGATTTTTGGCAATCAATTAGTTCTCAACAACGCATCAAGAGAAGCGGCCCGGTATACCGCGATACACTATTATGAGAGCAGCACTGATGACGATGAGAGCGTTGCCGCTGAAATCATCGCTGACAGAGCACCGACTCTTGTCTCCCCTACAGTGGTTTTGACAGAATCCGTTTCTGACGATTCTATCACCGTAAATGTTACCGGAAGCCTCAAAATACTGACTCCGATCATAGCAGCGATGTTTACGGACGGAGAATGCCCGATTACAGCAGAATGCACAATGAGCCTGGAATAATGAATTTGAAAGATCTGATTTCGCGGTTAAGAGGTAAAAAACATTGAACAGATTGCGAATTTTTATGAATAAATCTTACAGAGAAGAGCGTGGATCCGTTGCAGTCATGACTGCTTTATGCATGTTTGTATTGATCGGATTTTCGGCTTTTGCTTTGGATATGGGGGTCTATTATAATGAAGCCTCTAAACTCCAAAATGCTTTGGACAGTGCAGCACTGGCAGCTCTTGCGGAGTTGCCTGCGAACGATACCAGCTCCGCCGCATGGGCAGCGGCCGAAAACAAGGCCATCTCTTTTGCCTCTCTAAATGATTTTGTTATATCACAGGATGACATAGAGCCGGTCTATAAAAACGATATTGCTGCCGATAAAATAATCGGTATAAAAGTAACAAAAAGCACCTTAGTGGAATATAACTTTGCAAAAGTACTCGGAATCGATTCGGGGACAGCTACACGCATATCTTCTGCCGGTCTTTTGCCCGCAGGCGGGATCACCGGAGCTATTCCGCTGAGTATTTCGGCATCGAGCTTAAGCAATGCGATCGCTGCCGATGCAGTTACGGGTCTGACACTAAAAAGCAGCTCGAATGCGAATGATATAGGGATCGACGCGTCTACGGTAAGCGGTTGGTTCGGTGCGCTGCGTTTCGACGGTTCCGGTGCGAGTGATTATACCTACCTGCTGGCAAACGGCTATAATGCTGCGCTGACGGTAGGAAAAATCCTGGATATGGAAAACGGGAATATGTCAGGTCCTACAATGGAAGGCTTTACAGCACGCTACAACGAATGCAAAGACGGCTGTACCGCTGAAAACTATCTGCCGGGCTGCCCCAAACTTGTATATGTTCCGGTAGTGGATGTGATATCGAACAGTCAGGTGAAGATCGTTTCTTTTGCCAGTTTTTTTCTTTTGGAATGCGGCGGCAGTGGAAACAACTCATATATCAAGGCGACTTATATAAAAGACACGGTCCTGCC
>CAZKCB010000041.1:0-12083 GCA_964550965.1 uncultured Oscillospiraceae bacterium | reverse complement strand
TCGCTTCGCTGAGCTGTGGCTGCCCTTTGACCGAAGAAAGGATCCGCAGGCTATCAAAGATATCCCCGCGAAAAATAGTGCCTCCCTGCTCCTGTTTCACCAGTTCGCCTAAAAGCTCATTCGGGCTTACAAACAAACGGTCAGTCACATTCTCGGAAAGTTTCCCCCAGGAGACATCAAAAAGCTGAGCCAGCAGCAGGAGCTCCCTCAGTTTGCCCGATTGGGCCCCCGTAGGAGTCATGAGTGGTTCAAGGATCGCTTTGTTCAGATCCTGCAGTAGTCCCTGCTGTGCCATGCCCTTTTCGTCTGTCGTGACCTTCTTTGCCTGCGGCTTTATGGCGCCAAGAGGATTTGTCAGGTCAAACAACGCATCAGGTGCGATCTGTCTGTTTAATTTTTGTACATTGCTTTTTACGGTAGTAGGAGATGTGATCTTTATAATTTCGGCCACTGCCGTTTTCTCCTTTTCATCGATTGATATAGTTAACTATATTTTATTTCAGCTAAATAATCAATTATTTTGCTAATTTTTATATTTCTTGTGTCGATATCAATTATAGAGGTATACTATACTACATAAGCAAGGTATACCTATAGGTGTACCCTTTTACGATAATGCGTACATATATGAACAAGAGAAAAAGATAGGGTGGGTGCAAACATGGGAAATTCTGATTTTACAAATGATTCCATTATGGAAATGTATTTGTTCGAGTCGACAACATTGCTTGAACAATTAGACGAAATCCTGCTGCGATCTGAAAAGAGCGGCAACCTTTCTTCCGAAGACGTAAATGAGATATTTCGAATCATGCATACAATCAAAGGATCTTCGGCAATGATGGACTTCAACAGCATCACCTTCGTTGCGCATAAGCTGGAAGATCTTTTTTTCATCATTCGGGACAACGGATTAAAAGAAGAGACGTTTGACGATCTTTTTGATCTTGTTTTGAGAGTATCCGATTACTTGAAAGAAGAAGTGGAGAAGGTACAGCAGCACGAAGAGCTTTCTTCTGGCAACGAAGAGCTGATGACTGAGATTTCGGTCATGCTTGAAAGAATGTCAAATCCGGAAGCAGCGGAGAAGCCTGTTGAGAAACCGGCCGAAGAAGTGGCAGCAGAACCTGCTGAAACACCCGAAGAAGAACCGGCCGCCGTCTCCGAAGAGAGCCTTACGGAAGAAAGCGCTTCTGCCGAGGAACGGGTTTTTCATCTTCTGATCCGTTTTGTTCCTGATTGTCAGATGGAAAACATTCGGGCCTACATGGTTCTTACAAAAATGCAAGCCTTGGGTCGTGTTATCGCGACGATTCCGGAAGAACTCAACAACAACCCGGATGCTTCCAATATCATTGCGACGAATGGTTTTTATTTGAGTTTTGCTACCGCTGATATGACAGAGCAGGCCGTCAAAGCTGCTGCTTTAGGAAATGCTTCCGTTGACAGTTGTTCTTTTGTCGATGCGCTTCCTTCTTCTGACACTCCCGCAGCGGCAGCCGCTCCTCAGAAAAAAGAAGAACCGGTCGAAGAAAGCAGTCCGGCCAGCTCCGCTGCGCCTGCAAAAGCACTTTCCGGAACGCCTGATACGGCAGCGGCACAAAGCACTGCAAATAATAACGATGACCATGGCAGCGGACAATCAAAGCAAAATCTGATCAATGTCGATCTCACCAAGCTCGACTCCCTGATGGACCTGGTCGGAGAAATCGTCATCACCGAGTCTATGGTTTCCGGATGCCCGGATTTAGCAGGACTCAAGCTTGATAATTTCAACAAATCAGCACACCAGCTCCGAAAACTGATGGATGAGCTTCAGGATATCGTGATGTCGATCCGCATGATCCCGATTGCTTCTACCTTCCATAAAATGAGCCGTATCGTCCGGGATATGGGTAAAAAGCTCAATAAGGATGTTGATTTGATCCTGATGGGTGAATCAACAGAAGTTGATAAGACCATCATTGACGGAGTTTCTGAGCCTTTGATGCATCTTATACGGAATTCTATGGATCACGGTATTGAAGATGCCGATGAGCGTGCGGCTTCCGGAAAAAATCCAAAAGGAAAAATCATCTTGTCAGCGCAGAACATGGGCGGTGATATCATTATATCGATCAGCGATGACGGCAAAGGTATGGATCCAGAAGTCATTTTAAGGAAAGCCAAGGAACGCAATCTCCTTACGAAGCCGGAAAGCGAAATGACAGAACGCGAAATACTCAACTTGCTTTTACTCCCTGGTTTTTCCACAAAAGAGGCCGTTACGGAATTCTCCGGACGCGGCGTCGGAATGGATGTCGTGAAAAAGGGTATCGAAAAAATCGGCGGTACAGTCACGATCGAAAGCACTAAGGGTATTGGCACCAACATCTTCTTCAAGATCCCACTTACGCTTGCCATCATTGCAAGTATGGAGATCAAAGTCGGTGATAACATTTACACTGTACCTATCACAAACATCAGAGAATCCTTTAAGGCACTTCCGGAGCAGCTGCTGAAAGATCCTGACGGCAATGAGATGATCATGATCCGCGGAGTCTGCTATCCGATCATACGCCTGCACAAGATATTCCATGTTGAGGACAGTATCACGGATATGCTCGAGGGCATCCTTATGCTTGTCGATTCCGGAGAACGTCTCGCCTGCATCTTTGCCGACGAACTTCTCGGAAAACATCAGGTCGTTGTCAAACCGCTCCCGAGAATGCTCAATCGCTTTGCCGCAAAAGGCTGCGGCGTTGCGGGCTGCACCATTATGGGTGATGGCAGCATCAGTTTGATTCTTGACATCCAGGCCATTTTAAACACATATTGATTGAAGCCGCATCACAGTGATACGAGGAGTGTTTACCTATGCTTAATTTGAAAGACGATGAATTTGCATTTATTGTTTCGTACATGAAAACCAATTACGGGATCAGCTTGGAAAAAAAGCGCCCGCTCATCGAAGGCCGCCTCAGCAACCATGTTACCGCACTTGGTTTTCAAACTTACATGGATTACTTCAACTACGCAACAAAAAATGATAAGGAGGAAGTCGTCTCCATCATAAATAAACTGACGACAAATCATACTTTCTTTTTACGTGAAAAAGAGCATTTTGACTTTTATAAAGAAACGGTCTTGCCCTGGGTCGATAAAAAACTGGGTTCGAAAGACCTTCGGGTCTGGAGTGCCGGTTGTTCCTCAGGGCAGGAACCGTATACGCTTTCGATCATTACACGCGAATACCTTGGAACAAATACAGCAGCGTGGGATGCCACTCTGCTGGCTTCAGACATTTCAGACAAAGTCCTGAGCATCGCAAAGCAAGGGATCTACAGTGCGGACGAGCTCAGCAAAGTCCCCGCTGAATGGGTCAGGAAATATTTCACCAAAATCGACGAGGCTTCTTATGCCGTTACCGATCAGGTCCGCAAAAGCGTTGCTTTCAGGAATCTGAATCTTTTGGACCCGTTTCAGTTCAAAAGACCGATGCATTCCATTTTTTGCAGAAACGTTATGATCTATTTCGATGTTCCCACCAAAAACAGCATCATTGAGAAATTTTACAACGTTATGCTCCCCGGAGGATATTTCTTTATCGGGCACAGCGAATCTCTTTCTTCCTGCACACATAAATTCAAGTATATTAAACCTTCTATTTATCAGAAAGAAGTTTGATTTCTGTAAAGTATTTTGAAAGATAGCCGATATATAAGTATAAGAAAATTATCTTTTCTATGATAACAAGGTTTAAAAAGCCTGTAATAGATAAGGAGGGAGTCCTCATGGCTACATCGTCAGTAAGTTCATCGTCAAATTCATATAATCTTCTTGCGAAAACAGGCGCAGGCGGTTTGATTTCGGGCATGGATACCGATGAACTGGTCTATAACCTTACTTCAACAACAAGAAGCAAAATTTCAGCACAAAGCCAAAAAACGCAATTGTTGGAGTGGAAACAGAACGCGTATCGTTCGGTAACTACAAAGCTCAAAGAATTTCAGAGCAAGTACTTTGATGTTCTCTCCTCTACCTACGTTGGGAGTGAGAAATTCTTCAATACAGGAACAGCGACTTCGTCATCAACTGCTGTATCTGCAACGGCAACCGCCGCTGCTTCATCAGGGACGATTACGATAGAATCCATCACCAGTCTCGCTACAAAGCAAAAGCTGGTCAGCGGCTCCGCTGTTTCGGCAACCTTGACCGGTACTCTTTCGACAACCGACTACTCCGCCTTGGCTTCGACACTTCATGGGGCTTCAACCGGTACTTCCATGGGTCTTACCCTTGATGGCACCCTTCGTACGATCACCTTTGATGATGATTTTGCGGCAGCAGTTGCTGCAGACCCGACAGAAACAGGCTTTAAAAATGCATTTCAAAGCCTGGTCGATGAAGCGTTCGGTGTCAAAGGAACTACAGAGTTAGAAAAAGCCGCCAACCGAGTAGCTACCGTATCTGTCGCAGGCGGAAAGATTTCGCTTACCGCTCCCGGATCGACTTTGAAAACATCGGCGATCAATGAGGACAAGACCGCACTTACTGCGCTTGGCCTGACTGCCAATATGTCAAATGTCATTTCACCAGGATCAGAAATCGGCAGTCTTTCTCTGGCCACACCTTTATCGACGACAAACAATACCTATAAATTTACGATCAACAGTAAAAATTTTGAGTTTTCTTCTACAACCTCACTGTCTTCCATGATCAGTTCGATCAATTCGAGCGATGCAGGAGTTACGCTTTCTTATTCCAGCATTACAGACAAGCTGACGATGACCGCTGACAAAGAAGGTTCGGGACAAAACCTTGCTATTTCAGAGACTCAGGGCAATCTTCTTACTGCCTTAGGCCTTACGAGCACAGCCGGTGCTGTAGAAACTGCCGGTGAAAACGCTGTGTTATCTGTAAACGGCACTACGATCACAAGAAGTTCCAATGACATTACGGTCGATGGCGTCAACCTGAAGCTCTCCGCAAAGGCAACTTCTCCTGTTACGATCACAACGACTGCGAATGCTTCAAGTCTTTCGGGCACTCTCGAAACATTTGTTGAAGACTATAACTCTTTGATCAGCTTGGTCAATGGCCTGATCAGCGAGGAAGCCGATTCAGATTATAAGCCTTTGACTGATGAGCAAAAAGAAGATATGACCGACGAGGAAATCGCAACTTGGGAGAAGAAAGCAAAATCAGGCATTTTAAAGGGAGACAGCACATTAAGATCCTTAGCCTCAAGTTTGAGAAATGTTTTATACACAAAGGTTGGAAGCGACGGGACATCACTCTATGAGATGGGTATCGCGTCAAGCGGTTATGACAGCCTGGGCAAGATCGGCACCAATACCGATAAATTAAAAAATGCTTTATCCACAAATATTGGTGAGATCACTGATCTTTTTACAGCTGATGGTGGCCTTTCAGACAAATTTGATGCCGTCATCGACTCTTTTGCTAAGACATCAGGGGCAAAAGGATCCCGCGGGATCTTAGTAGATCTTGCCGGAGTTGCCGATACCCTTTCTGCGACACAGAACAGTTTGTTTGATCAATTGGAACAGATTTCTGAATTCAAAGAGAAACTCTCTGATCGGTTGGAAGGCGAAGAAGAGCGTTATTGGGCCAAGTTTACGGCAATGGAATCGGCTCTTTCCCAATTGAATGCTCAATCTTCCGTCATTACATCATTCAGTTCAAGCAATTCATAAACATATCTAAGTTTAGCGCAGGCAAATGTACCCGCCAGGTAATAAGGAGGAATTAAAATGCAGGAGTCGATTTATCAACAATATAAAACACAGTCTCTTGAAACCCTCACAAATGGGGAAATCGTGGTAAAGCTTTTCGAAGAAGCTTCAAAACAAATAACCATCGCTATTTTCCTTACCAATCAAAAGGATGTCGCAAAGGCATATAACTGCATTGCGAAAGCGCAAAAAATCATCAGTGCGCTTGATGCTTCTTTAGATATGCACTACGAGATATCGAACGAACTTCGCGAGATGTATCGATTCCTTCACAAATCACTTTCGGAGGCTATCGTAGATCAAAATACAAAGCTTATGAAAGAACTGCTTCATATCGTGGATGATTTTAAAATCACGTTCCGCCAGGCTGACAAACTCGCAAGAGCCATGAAATAAAGACATGCAGAAAGGCTGTGCCATGCCCAACGAATCATCGAGAACCTACGCAGAACAAAAAATCGATTACTTGAAACAGTCTGTTAGAGTCACGGAAGATCTTTTGAGTTGTATTTCTGATGAAAAAAAAATCTTGGCCTTTCTTGCAGAGCGAAATGATATTTTCACCCGCCTGACGGAGTTGGATCAGCTTGCTTCAGAAACAAATGCGTCCTGCTCGAAGTCTGAACTTGCAAAAATAGACCAGCTGGTTGATTTGCTGCTCAAGTTAGACGGCCAGGCAGAGAAAAACATCAAAGAAGAACTGCAAGCTACGCTTGCTGCGATGAAAACAAACGTAAAGGAACATAAATTCATAGGGTATAAAGATAATCCGAACAGCCCGACGGGAAATTTTTTAGATACAAAAAGATAAAAACAACCTGCATTTCAACATTTAAATTAAAAATGGTTCTTCCACTTGCGATTGAACCGAAGGATATCATACAGACCATACTTGCCGAGCTTGGCAGGATCATGGTCTGTATTTTCATATTCGCCAGCGATTTGATCTTTTCTGCTTTCTTGCAGAAGCGCGGCGCTGCTTGCTTTTTCAATGGCTGTCTCTGTATCACCGTCGTCTACTGCCGTGCATCCCCAGAAGATGTCACAGCTCAGGTCATCGTCTCCGACGAACTCACCCATGAGCTTTTGCATTGCCAATTCAGCATCAGAGGGGTCTGTTTCCGTAAGAAGGATCGCAAACGACGCATCATCGTATCTTCCCACAACATCTGTTTTTCTGAGGCTTGCCGAGAGCTTTCCTGAAACATAGGAGACACAGGCTTCCGTTAAGTTGTCGTCAAAGGCCTCTAAAAGCTCTTTTGAGGGCCTAACGGTCATTACGGCAAGGGTCAGTGGGTTTCCATACCTTCGGCTGCGTCTGATCTCTTTTTCTGCCTCATCGAGGAATCCGTTTCGGCTTAAAAATCCGGTCAAGGGATCGATGCTGATGATTGCCCTTCTGCAGATCTCATCTTTATTTACTTTCGGCAAAGTCTGCGCAAGGCAAATAAAACGCATGATGCTTGGTTTCAGGTCTGTATAGCCGAGGCAGACCTTCCATCCGTCGGGTTCCAGCGCAACATATTTTTCGGTCTGTTCCTGGTCCATCTGCTCGGTCATGCGGTTATATTCTGTCAGTTTTACAGCAAACTGCAAGATTTCCGGATACACCTTGCCCCCATACTCGCAGGACTCGAAGTGATAAAGGTAGTGAAGCTGATAATTCCCAAGCTTATAAACCTGGGCAACGGCATTTTTCCACTTAATGAAATCTTCTGCGGGAATGTTTGCTTTGTCTACTGCAGTCAGCCGCCGATAGGCATCGGCCCAGTCCGCATTGACCATATCACGAAAATAAGCGTCCAAGAAAGACGCTGCGTCATCGATTTTTCTGTTTTCACGATTCTTTTGTAAGGTGGCAATCGATTCGGTTTTGCCTTTTTTCTGGCGAAGCCATTCACGATGATACTCTTTACGGTTTCGTTCGTCTCCGATCACCGAGTAAGCAACATTAATATCAGTCATGCGCTGAACCGCCGACAAGCTTTTGTTGACGTCAGGATGATAGATCTTCGACAAGCATTTGTATGCTGCGCTTATAATCTCCTGATCCGCATCTTCGTGGACCTGAAGAACTCTATAGTAATCTACCTGTGTTGCCATGAACGCACCTTTATATAATATCTGTAATGATAATATTCAAATGTTCAAGATCTGCAAGATCTATCTCATAAAGATCGACCTCCTGGTCGTTCTCCATATATACCCTGACCTTGGGTCTCAAACAGGCTTCCTTGTTATTTTCTTTTACGATCGCTGTCAGCCCGTTGCTCATTTTTACGCAAGTTCCAACGGGATACGGCGCTATTTTTTTTACGAGGGTATTGACGATCATAGGATCGAATTGCGTGACGATCGAAGCCATTACATATTCGACCGCATCCGAAGGAAGCATGGCTTTTCGGTAAGGCCGCTGTGAAGTCAAGGCATCGTAAACATCTGCCGCAGCAATGATCCGTCCAAACAAAGAGATGCTCTCGCCTTCGAGGTTATCCGGGTATCCGCCGCCTCCATATTTTTCATGGTGCTGAAGGATCCCGACCAATATATCATCCGAGATCCCGATCCCTTTTTTGATATGATCCCAGCCAAGCTTTGAGTGAGATTTCATTTCCTCAAATTCTACATCGGTAAGCTTTTCAGGCTTGTTTAAAATTTCCTTTGGAACGAATACCTTTCCGATGTCATGAAGAAGCGCCGCAAAGCCAAGCTTGCACAGCTCCGCCTTGCTCATGCCGAGTGCAACACCCAGCGAAATCGAAAGGATCGCAACATTTACCGAATGGTTATAAGTATAATCGTCAAAGGCCTGAAGATCCATCATGTTGATCAAAACATCCTGATTCCCCGATATCTCTTCAACAATGCTGTCAACCTGTCTCCTCGCCGCCGCAACAGTTTGCTCGAGACTTATATTCCCGGCTTCTGCCTTCACGAAAATATCCCGGACCTCTCTTAAGGTCCGTTCACGAATACGGCTATTTACTGCATTTTCGAAGATGATACCCTCCGATAATTTATCTTCGATATAGACCCCGCTGTACATCAGCCGGCTAATCGAAAGGAGGTTTCTTTGAGTCAGGCGAGTTCCGCCAACCAACATAAAATGACCTTCATCATCATACAGATCATCGGCCAATATCATTCCTTCCCGTACACAGGAAATTGGAACATATCTCATAAACAGCTCCTGTTATATGTAACGTGATGCGATTAAAAATAGGTCCCATGCGTTCTGCTTTTTCGATCGTCTCCGTAACGATCAAAAGGATCACAGCACACCCAAATCATCAAGCCACCTATTTGTCCTCGCTTATTATATCATAGAATACAATCGATGTAACAGTAAAAATTTTACACGGCTGCTTATCTGCCCTCCTCGACAAGATCTCCAAAGCCATCTCCCGAACCCCAAACCGTCTCTACCCGAAGCACGCTGACGAACGCTCTCTTATCGACTTTAGCGACAAACTGGCGGATCAGCATGCTCTCACGAGGAGAACACAGGGTTATGATCTTGTCTCTCCGACATTTTGTATAACCTCCAACGATGGCTACGCTTGAAACCCCGCGGTTGATTTCATTCATGATATAGGCTGCAACTTCGTCATGTTTATCAGTAATGACCTCAAGTTGAACAACTTTTGTTTCAAAACCATACATAACATATTCAACGACTTTAGAGAAAATGATCTGCGTAACAAGTGCATAAAGCGCAATGTTTCTTCCAAAAAAGAGCCCCGAACCAATAATGATCACGGCATCGATGACAAGAAGGATCTTTGAAAGACCTACATATGGCAGAAATTTCATTTTAATGATCTTTGCAACCGTATCTGTTCCCCCAAAAGAATAACCTCTTGAAAAAACGAGACCGCTGCAAACACCGCCGAAAACGCCGCAGTAAATAGCTGCAAGGATCACATCTTTTTGTTCAAGCAAGCTGAATGAAAAACGCTCGAAGAGCATCAAAAATGCAGGATATAGTATCGTCATCATCAGTATTTTACGCGCTTCGCGAAGGCCAAGCGTCAGCGCACAAACGATTAGGATCAAAAATGCAAAGATATAATACAATATCGAAAAATTGATTCCAAAGGTTTCCTGAATGATACGGCAAATACCTGTGATTCCCCCGCTCGAAAGACCATTCGGGATCATGATGCATATACTTGAAAAAGCCCCAAGCGCGCATCCTGCAACGACAAACAAGATATCGATGCTTAGTTCTTTTACCTTTTCTTTTTTAAGCCATAACGGCTTTTTCCATTTCACTTCCACGTTTCCCCCTTTTGGTTTCTTAACCCTTTTCAGGCAAGTCGACCGAAAGGAAAGCAATGTTGCCAAAAATATCAACCGCCTTGATCCCGATCACACCAAAATCTGTACCCAGTGTTTGATATGTCGTTTCGAGCTTGTCGTTTTTTTTGCTGAAGCAAACCTCCGGGCGACTGATCCCATCGTGATAATCTTTATCTAAACTCCAATACGCAATGAACTGCAGTGAATCTTTCTTCAGCAGTTTTTGAATGACCGGAATAAATTTCTTTTCCACAGGAATGGTTTCAAGAGTCTTTGGCTCATAAGAAAGCAATTCCACACTTAAGAGTTTTTTGTCTGAAATCCCATCAGCTTCGATTTTTACGATGGCTTTCAGTTTTCCGTTTCCTTCTGCTGCGTTTTTCAGAGAATCCTGCTCATAGATGGCATAGGCTGCGCCCTCTTCAGAGAGGCGCTTATGCGTATTGATCGTTGCAAGTCTTCCAATGTCGCAGCTGATCCATCTTCTTCCCATTTTCTCGGCGGTCGCAGCCATGGTTCCCGATCCTCCAAAGAAATCCGCGCAAAGATCACCTTCTGCGGTGCAGCTTTCCATGATCCGCGAAATCAAGGCCTCCGGTTTCTGTGTCACATAACCGGTACGTTCCGCAGAGGTCCTTCCGACCATATCGATGCTCCATACGTCTTTTCGATTGACCATCGTATACCAGCCGATCTCATCCTTATATTCTTTGACTCCCTTAAAACGATAGGGTTTGAATTCGCGGTTATAAGATTTTTCCTGCATCGGCGCAAAATAATACTTTGGCGATTTTGCATAAAACAAAAGTGTGTCATGTTTTTTCGCAAAGTGCCGTTTGCTGACTCCGCCGGATTTATACTGCCAGATGATCTCATTGATAAAGTTCTTTTCACCAAAGATCTCGTCCATCAATACTTTGATATAATGGGTGGCATGCCAGTCAAGATGGATCCAGATACCTCCGTTTTCGGACAGGAGGTCTTTCATCAGCAAAAGCCTCGGCGTAAGCATTCGGAGATATTCCTCCATGCCGTTTTCCCAAGTGTCGTGATACGCCTTCTGCTTCATAACAGGAATCTTTGCGTCTTTCCCATCTTTAAGCTTGATTTCCGCCCCATAATCTGCTCGTGAAAAAAAAGGAGGATCGATGTAGATCAGATCGAGTTTCCCCTTCATTTTCTTTTCTGAAAGCAAAAACTTCATAAATGCCGCATTGTCACCCATTGCAACGACATTTCCGGAAAATCCCTCTGTCTCAGCACCTCCGCAGAGTTCAGTAACCGAAAACTGGGCGTTGGATTTTTCGGATATCAGCTTTTGATACTCGATACGGCTTTCTTCCAAGATCGTTGGAAGCTTAAATAGCAAACTCATTTTTGGTTCTCCTCCCGGTCAGCAAAGTATCCGGATCAGATCTGTCCGTCCGACTTTTTGCAAAGCCTCACGCACAAGCTCCCTGCTCTCTTTTTTATGGAAATGCAGCAAGGCACGCTGCAGACGTTTTTCTTTGATGTCCTTTGCCACATAAATCGATTCACCGCTCAAAGGATCAAGTTCTGTATAATACATGCAGGTGGCGAGAGTCCCCGGAGTCGGATAAAAATCCTGCACCTGGTCCGGAACAAACCCGCTCTCTTTAAGATAAAGCGCGAGTTCTACGGCGTCTTTCAAAGTAGAGCCCGGATGCGATGAAATCAGATAGGGAATCAAGTATTGATCCTTGCCGATTCGCGTGTTTGTCTCTTTATATTTTTTACTGAATTCAGTAAATACAGTGATTGGCGGTTTTCTCATATAGGAGAGGACTTTTTTTGAGCTATGTTCAGGAGCTACTTTTAAGGTGCCGCTTACATGATGCATACAAAGCTCTTCCATAAAATGTTTAGAGCGATCCGCCATAACATAATCGTAGCGGATCCCCGAACGGATAAACACTTTTTTGACACCCGGAAGTCCGCGTACCGCTCTTAAAATAGCAAGGTATTCCGTGTGGTCAACGATAAGCTGCTCACAGGGAGAAGGATAAAGGCAATCTTTGTTTT
>CAZKCB010000040.1:0-12115 GCA_964550965.1 uncultured Oscillospiraceae bacterium | reverse complement strand
CTCCAGCATTATTACCAATGCTGAAGATCGTGGAAAGGGTTATGGCGTAAAGCTAATGGATCATGCCAAAGAACTCGCCAAAGCAAAAGGATGCCGCGGCATTGTCCTAGATTCGGGCATGCCGAGAAAAGAAGCACATAGATTCTACGAAACCTATGGATTTGAGAAAAGCGCATATTGCTTTGATTTGCTTCTCGATTAAGACCTTTTCAAGGCAAAAGTGCTTGTAGCGCGTTTCCCTTGCACTATCAAAAATCAAAAGGGCTGTCTCAAAATATGAGGCGGCTTCTTTTAATTCGCTACGCCGAATCGGCTCCAATACGAAATATATTTTCAAAAGGCCAAGAAATAGTTATCTAAATATTATTTTTTTGTTGTTTTTTAGATAACTCGCCCCGAACCAACGAGCCGGGGTCTTCGGGTTCTTTCCGCGAAACGTTGAAATTTAAGCGTTTTTGCTGCAATTTCATTTCAGCTACACTTTTTCTTCAATAGGAGTTATCTAAATTTCAAAAATTTTAAAACTTAAAGTATAACTTTTCGCAGAAAGTTATACTTTTTTTGATTTTGAAGGGTTATTTTAGATAACTTAGGGGAACGGCAAAAGACCGACCGAAAAGCCGAATCGCAGGGCATTGAAATGTGTGGGTTTTTACGTCACCAAAAAGATCGCCTGATTTTCAGCTTAAGCAAGTTATACTTTTCATCACAAAATTTTATGATTTTAGATAACTTTCCAGGAGCTACTGCGGTTCGGGCTTCACTTTTCCTCAGAAAAGAAAGAATCCCCTTCGTCAGATCTTTTGTCCAACGAAAGGGGTTCACTTCACTGCGTGGTGTTTTTATTTTGGCGAATCTACTGCAAAATGATGTAAGGCACACCCGGGGTCTAAAGTTCAACGATTTAAGGGTTAGGTAGTGCCCAATTTTATTGTTTGCTAAAGTGCTCTTGTTCGAATTTTAGCATTCTCTCTTCATAACCATCCAGCTTCCAGTCCAGTTTAGCCAACACCTCATTCATTTCATTGATACGTGCCACTATTTGCTCTCGCTGCTCAAGGAGGAGCTTTTTACGTGGAGCAATCATTTCTGTTCCCTGGTGAAAAAGTCGTCTATTCCCATTTGAGTTGAACAATGCGCTTCCATATCAAGAAAGTTTTTAACCAGATAATCGAAAGCAGCCAGGTCCTGGACGACAATTGCATCAACACCGATTTCATTCAATTCGTGCATCTGCGCTTTCATCTCTTCCACTTCGTTTTCGAAAACGATGGTATTCATTGTAACATAGATCTTAACATTCCTGAGGTGCGCATACGCAACAGCCTCTTTTAACGATTCCAGATCAAAGTTATCTGAGTATGCACGTGCACCAAATTTTTGCATTCCCAGGTATATTGCATCACAGCCATTAGAAATTGCAGCTTTTAAAGCTTCCATATTTCCTGCCGGAGCTAATAATTCAGTCATTTTTTCCTCCATAACTACGCGCTATTTTTGTCGCAGTAGAATTATAACAATTCACACTGCACAACACAAGAAAAGGTGCCGACTGTTTTTATTTGGTGGACAATAGGGGGCTTCGCAGCTTTTGCTTTTACAGTTTGTGCAAAATCTGCCGTTCTGCGCCTGCCTCCGCGCAGGCTTGAACCGCTTCCTGTGAAAACGTCCCCGACGTTTTCACAACGGTCGCGCCCTTTCGGGTTCTCGCCCCCTTCTTACAAGAAATAAAAAAACACCTACCATAAAGGTAGATGTTTTTTTATTTGGTGGACAATAGGGGGCTCGAACCCCTGGCCTCCGCATTGCGAACGCGGCGCTCTCCCAGCTGAGCTAATCGCCCAAATCAGCGGGACCGCGGAAAGAAATTTACAAATCAGAGGCTTGTAAATTTCTACTGCTTTATTGGTGGGGACAGCGGGACTCGAACCTGCGGCCTCATGCTTGTGACGCATGCGCTCTAACCAACTGAGACTATGCCCCCACACTTACAGGATTCCCTGATAAGAACCTGTGCAAGTGTCATTTTAATACTTTTTTATGCCTCTGTCAATCCATAGGGATTCCTTATTTTCAAGGGATATAGTGTTCCACGATGCTTTTGATTTTTCCATCCGAGCCGATAAAAAAATCATAATAGCGTTCGTTGTAATTCGGGTTTTCCGCAAGGAACTCACTTTCGAGCAAAGGCATTTCATAAAGCCCATATCGATTATAGTCCGGTGCGGCAAGAGGCAGGATCCTGCAGCCTTCATCAAACTGATAGTATCTTCTTTTTCCGGTATCTTTGATCAGAAAACCATTCGGTTCATCTGCGGCTTCTTCGCCGGTAATGAATTCCAGCAGACAGACTTTGAGCGTGGTCGGCTTTTTCTCTTTTACATAAAAATCTACGATCTGTCCAAAGATTTTTTCGCCGCCATTTTTCAAATACTTTGCGACCTCAGTCTGAAAATCGATCATATTATAGGGGCCATCTGCAAACGCAAGCGTGCTTTTCATTATTTTGACCGCGTTCACATTTTTATTGCTTCTTATCGTTCGGATCATGATTTCGCGCGATATTTGATCGTCCGAAACATATTCCCAATACTGATTGGTCTTTTCCAGGGTGTCTTCAACGCTTGGATCGTGCGGATAGGCGACCAGAGAAATACTTCCGATCACATCCTTTTCATTCTCGATATCCCAAGAAGCCGGATCCTCCTCATTTGCTGACAGTTTCCATTTTTCGGGGATCTCTACCGTAAAAAAGCTGGTGCCAACCACTTGATATCCTTCATTGGAAGCCACGGGCCTTTGTTCTCCAAGGAGCTTTGTCTTTTTAGTGATTTGGGTGACCTGTGCTGACAGTTCCTGATATTCTTTGGTCAGTGCCTGATCGTCGACCGGATACTGTACATCAGAAGGAAGATCGATAAAATAGGTATATCCGTTTCCCTGCAGTAAAATGCTCTCCGGCGTCGCCGACTGTTCCACATCTTCCCCAGTGATAAGCTCCCCAACCTGTCTCCTTATACTGAACAATTGTCCGCCTTCAGGAAAAGTTTCCGTTACTTTTTTGCTATATACAAAAATCTGTTCGCCCGACTCTTTTACCGTGTAGCGATTTTCCCAACCAGAAGGAAATGCAAGAGAAATTCCCAGCACCTCGCTTTTATATCGAAGATCAGGGTCTACGACTCCCCCGCTTTGATCTGTATCAGCCCCAAGTCCGATGATCACGGCAATCACTATCACCGCAACAACAAGAACGATCCAAAACGCCGGACGCTTACGATCCACAAAAATATTCATCCTGTATCCTCCCCCTTTAATTTCTGTTACTGCAGTAATCGCTGATCGCCAAAACAGCGTCATCGATCAATGCTGAAAGATTCATTTCTTTCACACCGACCACATGGATGCCGCAGCGATTGATCGGAAGAAGGATCTTATGTGCCTTGCTTTCCCCGATGGCTTCCGCCATTGCCGGAGTCAACTCCCCAAGCATCGAATTTGCTGCAAGAACAGCAATCACTCCGATCACGACATCGACCTCCGCCATATTGCGGACAATGGCATTTTCTCCGGTAGCACCTTCATCCGCTCCGGCCCGGAGCATCTGTCCCGTTGCCGTAGCATTCGTACCAAGCGCCAATACTTCAACACGATCCAGATGGGCGGCTTTGATACGTTCGACGATCGCTTTTCCGATCCCTCCGCCCTGTCCGTCAACAACTGCGATTCTCATCATTTTCACCCTTTACCCATCCACCTGATCGGTGGATCCCCTCTGCTTTTTAAACGAAAACGATCCTGTATCTTTATCACTCCATTATATACCAAAAATGGTCCTATAGCCAACGACTATCTTTTGCGCCTTCACACAAATGAGCCTCGGCGAAAACTTATTTTTTTGTTGTTGAAACCAGAGGCCCAACTGTGTTATTATAAGCATGCTCAATTCTGTGGGGGATTGGCGAAGTTGGGATCGCGCTTGACTGGCAGTCAAGAGGCCAGGGGTTCGAATCCCCTATTCTCCACCAATAAGAAAGCGGACATCCATTAGGGTGTCCGTTTTCTTATGCGCAAAGGAAACAGGGGATTCGAACCCGAAAGGGCATCCAGCGTAAGTAAACCTTCACGGATGGTTTCCCGGGAGATGGTCCGAGCCCCTGCGTGGGCGAAGGACAGCAGATGCGAATTTTCAAAAACAAAATGAGCAGATGTAAACTCCCCTATTCTCCAGCAACAGATAAAAAGTATTTTATCTGTTGCTGGTTTTACTTTTGTCCTGAAATGGCTTAAAGTAAGAATACCAAGCGGTTGCAAAGGAGTGAAAAATTATGAGTAATAACACAAAAGGATGTTCTTGTAGCGGCGGTTGCTGTACACCGGAACAAGAAAAAAAGAAAATATGAATTTGTTAGTTCACCAACGATACGAATCAACGGTAATGAGATTGCTTTGGATGTAACTGGAACTTCGTGCAAGGTCTACGGTGGAAACGTGGCGGCCCAGGAAACAAAACAGGTATACGATCTGCCACAAAACCTGAAGACTTTTTTCGATGGTTTAAAAAATAAGAATTGAGACTAAGAATATTCTGTAAGAATTGTGGCTGTAGGGGTTCTTCTCCCCTATAACCACAACTTGCTATTACCTAACGGATTTTCATCTTGACACGAGGTAGTGCGCGCAATATCATATGAGTAAATTCGAATATATTCATATACAGGAGGGCAAGTATGTTAGAAGTTTTTAAGGTTCTCGGTGATGAAAACCGACTTAGGATTTTAAATATTTTGATGCATTATAATCTGTGCGTCTGCGAGCTGGAAGTTGTTTTAGACATGACCCAATCAAACGTATCCAGGCATCTAAGCAAATTAAAAAGCGTTAAAATGATATCTTCATCAAAAGATGCGCAATGGATACACTACAAATTTAATGATGCGTTTTGTGATGAGAATGAGATGATGATTGCTTATTTGAAACAGGGTTTTTCAAAAAACAAGTCATATATTGCCGATTTGGCAAGGTGCAGGACATATAAAAATAGCGGTTATGATTGCCAAATCATCCGAAATGACAAAAGCGTTGTTATGGACTATCTAATACCAAAAGAAAAGATATGAGGGCGAAAAAATGGAGAGCAAATCAAGGCTGTCATTTTTAGACAGATTTTTAACACTATGGATATTTATCGCTATGTCTATAGGTGTGTTTGGTGGATATTTATACCCCAATTTAGCAAAGTCGTTGAGTTCATTCAGTACGGGGGCAATATCATGGCCAATAGCAATTGGATTGATCATTATGATGTATCCTCCACTGGCAAAAGTAAAGTATGAGGAAATAGGAAAAGTTTTTGCTAATAAAAAGGTTTTCGGTTTTTCACTTCTGCAAAACTGGGTGGTTGGGCCTATTCTTATGTTTGTATTGGCCGTTCTTTTCCTGGGAGACAAACCTGACTTTGCCATCGGTTTGATTATTATTGGTATGGCTCGCTGCATTGCTATGGTTGTTGTATGGAATTCTTTGGCAAAAGGCGATAGTGAATATGCTGCCGCATTAGTTGCAATGAATTCTATATTTCAGATACTGTTATACACTGCCTATATTTATTTCTTTGCAACTTTCCTCCCCGAATTGCTGGGATTATCATGGGGTGCACAGGTAATTGGTATATCTATGTGGGAAGTTGCCAAGAGTGTACTCATTTATTTGGGAATTCCTTTTGCCGCAGGATTTATTACAAGATTTGCCCTAATCAGGATAAAAACAAAGGAGTGGTACGAAAAAGTATTTATTCCTAAGATATCCTCATTAGCTCTTATTGCACTGCTATATACAATTATTATCATGTTTATAACAAAGGGAGAGCAAATCATTCAAAATCCACTTGATGTTGTCCGTATAGCTATTCCAATGTTGATTTATTTTGCAATCATGTTTTTTGCCAGTTTTTATATTGCCCACAGGCAAGGCTTTAAATATGACCAAACAGTAACCTTATCTTTTACAGCGGCCAGTAATAATTTCGAATTAGCTATTGCCGTCGCTGTTGCGGTATTCGGCATTAGCTCAGACGTTGCATTTACAGCAGTTATAGGCCCATTGGTAGAAGTGCCGGTAATGATTGCGTTAGTTGATTCTGCTCTGCATTTCAAACGGAAATATTATGATGAAAAAGAGTTGTCAAAATGCAACAGTAAAAAAGGAGCTTAATATTATGGATGAAAAAATTAAAGTTGCATTCATTTGTGTTCATAATTCATGCAGATCGCAAATGGCCGAAGCGATCTCAAAGCTTCTTGCATCAGATGTATTCGAAGCATATTCTGCAGGCACTGAAACAAAACCTCAAATTAACCAGGATGCTGTTGCCGTTATCAAGGAGCTTTATGGATATGACATGAATGCTACTCAAAAATCAAAATTAATATCCGATATTCCTCCTGTAGACATCGTGATAACAATGGGATGCAACGTGAACTGCCCTTATCTCCCATGCAAGTACAGAGAAGATTGGGGACTTGATGATCCAACCGGAAAAAGCAACGACGAGTTCGTAAAGACGGCGAAAACAATAGAGAACAAGGTATTGGAGCTAAAAGATAAGATCCAAAATCAGAAGATGTGATTTATTTGTTGTACTTTAGCCAATAAGAAAGCGGACATCCATTAGGGTGTCCGTTTTCTTATGCACATACTTCAGAATCAAGCCGCGTACACAGCTGATCCATCTCTCCTCCAGTGGTATCCCTTCCTCAAGGTGGAAAAACTGTGGCAGGTCGCCACTGTGAATTTAATCCTGACTTCAGTTAAATCGTGCACAAATTTTTTATCTATTGTTCCTGCATTGGTTAAGGGGTATAGTGAATAAATAACGGTTAAAGCTTAATTTTGACATTGTTTAATGATAGTTGAAAAAATCACTTAGCAAATTTGGAGGAGATATGAATCTTCAAGGATTGATTATTGGGCTGGCCGCTTTCTTAATTATTGGAGTGTTTCACCCTATTGTAATAAAAGGTGAATATTATTTCGGTAAAAAAGTATGGCCGTTTTTTTTGCTGTTGGGATTATTACTAATTGCGATGTCCCTATTCATTAATGCGATTACCATATCAGCAATAACCGGAATAACCGGGTTTACTTCACTTTGGAGCATACACGAGCTCTTTGAGCAAGAGAAACGAGTGAAAAAAGGATGGTTTCCCGAAAACCCAAACAAAAAAGATAAAATTGCCTGGCATGTTGATAGGAGGTGAAACCGTTGAAGCTTCATATGATAAAAAAGTATATGTTGATCTTGCTCGGATCAATATCCTTAGGTCTTGGTGTAGTAGGTGTTTTTATTCCCGTGCTTCCAACCACCCCTTTTTTGCTGCTTGCCTCCTTCTGCTACTTAAGAGGCTCGGAACGGATGTATAAGTGGCTGATAAATCATAAAATTTTGGGGGCATACATATATTGCTATTTGAATTTTAAAGCGATTTCGAAAAAAACAAAGATCCTTACAATGATTTTTCTGTGGGCAACACTGATTATTTCAATGCTGGTAGTTCCTTCTCCGCATATCAGGATATTGTTGGTAGCGGTCGGAATAGGTGTAACCATTCACCTGGTTAAGTTGAAAACCTTAAACGCCTTTGAATTCAAGGCATGCGCTGATTTGAATCGCAACATGCCCAAAGAGCAAGCCTTGTCAAATGAATTGAAATCGGAGAATTGATATAGATGGTTTTTATTGAATTACTAAAGGCTGTATGTCTGGGAATAGTTGAAGGTGTGACCGAATGGCTGCCGATCAGCAGTACCGGGCATATGATCCTTGTCGAAGAATTTATACAATTAAATACATCAGACGCTTTTAAGGAAATGTTCTTTGTGGTTATCCAACTTGGAGCTATATTAGCCGTAGTGTTTTTATTCTTTGATAAGCTGAATCCGTTTTTGAAAAAGAAAACAAGATTGGAAAAAAAGAGTGCCTCAGTATTTGGTACAAAGTTATCATAGGCTGCATACCTGCGGGGGTGTTGGGGCTCTTGTTTGATGATTGGCTGAACGGCCATTTTTATAACTATATGACTGTTGCTGTTACTCTGATTGTCTATGGCCTTCTCTTCATTATAATTGAAAAGCATAAGATGGTCTGATATGATTCAAAATATTATTGTTTTATTGATAGTAGTTGCTGCGGTTGCAGGTGCAATCGCCAAAATTATTATTGACAAGAGAAATGGCATTAAGTGCGCGGGTTGCCCGTACAGCAAAAATTATAATAGTGAGGGATGTTCTGATCCCTGTGTTTGGGCGAAAGCAAGTTGGGAAAATAGTAATATAAAGTATTATAGCTGGGGCAAATTGAAAGAAGGTGAAGATATGTCCGAAACACATCTGACCCAAAGCCGTCAGACTGTCAAACTTGGGTTGATCATAGTGATCAAGGAGCTTTTTCCTGAAGAATCACTCAAAATCGCCTATTCCATACAGGAAGGTCTCTTCTGCAGGTTTACAGACAGTGCAATTTCAGTAAGAGAAGTCCGCCAGATCGAATTAAAAGTGAAAGAATGGATCCTGACAGACCCCGATATCGACTTTTTAAAGCTGGAGGGAGGCTATTATCATTACCGTGTAGCCGACACCGATGTTAAAATGATTTACCCTTGCGAAACCAGCGTAGGAAAAGTCGATCCTTTTGATATTATCCCTTACGAAGATGGGTTTATTATAGACTTCAGAGAAGTCGGCCGGGCCAATGCCGTTTTGATCCCACCGGACAAGCTCTCCGCGACATATGGCAAGACACAAAAGTGGCTTGAAAACATCAATTTGGAGCTGCTTCGTGATGTCAACAGCTATATAGCAAGCGGCGCGACCCTTAAATTGATCGGGATGGCGGAAGCACTGCATGAGAAGGAAATATCAGATATTGCAGATATGATCCTTCAGAGGAAGAAAATCTTGCGTGTTCTTCTCATTTCCGGAGCATCTTCTTCGGGGAAGACATCTTTCTCGCAAAGGTTATCGACGCAGCTCAGCGTAAACGGATTTGATCCGGTCACACTTTCTTTGGATGATTATTTTGTGAATAGAGAAGAAACCCCTCTCGACCGCGAGGGCAAGTATGACTTCGACTGCATAGAAGCATTGGATCTTCCATTTCTGCGGCAGCAGCTTACGGCGCTGATCGATGGAGAAACGGTAGAAACTCCGATTTTTGATTTCAAAACCGGCCATCGCTCTCAAAAAACAAGGAGATTGCATGTCGGACACGATGAAATACTTGTTGTGGAAGGGATCCATGCGTTGAATCCCGCATTGTTTCCAAACATTAACAGAAACGTATTGTTTAAAGTATACCTCACTGCACTTTTTGAATTGAATATCGACTTGATAAACAGAGTCCCGAGCTCTGAAGTGCGAATGATCCGAAGAATCGTAAGAGGAGATCGTTTCCGCGGCACACATCCGGAGGAAACTCTGAAGCAATGGGAAAACGTCAGACTTGGCGAATACAAAAACGTGTTTCTTTTTCAGGAAGAAGCTGACGTTATGTTCAATTCCAGTCTTCTTTACGAAATGAATGCGTTAAGGCCTTTCGCTGAAGAATCCCTGAGTAAAATCGAGGATGACAGCCCCTTTGCGGATACAAAGGAACGCCTGCTTAGAATGATAGCTTTCTGTGAGCCAATGGATACCGCGAAAGTCCCTTTCAATTCTATATTGCGCGAATTCATAGGAGGAAGCATCTATTTTGATTAAGCAGATTAAATCTCAGCAATGATATAGGAGGTGTACCATGGTTGTCGAAGAGAAAAAAACGAATATCAGATCCCTTTCAGACCTTGAGAATGCAACGTTTGGAGTTGCAGAAGGAATGATCATAGATGAGTTGATTTTAAAGAGACTGCCGCATGCGCAGATCCAATATTTCAGAACGGTGATGGATTGTCTTTCTGCACTCAAGAAGGGTGAGGTGGAAGGCGTTGTTTATGATGAGCCTATCCTAAAATATATTTCAGCACATTCACCGGAATTGTATATCATCGACGAAAAGTTTACAGTTGTTGATTACGGCTTTGCGGTGAACCTCGACAGACAGGATTTGAAAAAAGCAATCGACGATACCTTGGCTGAGCTTAAAGCAAATGGCATTTATGAAGCGATGAAAAAACGATGGTTTCCGGAATCGGGAGCATTAGGGATTATGCCAAAAATAAAACTGAACGGTAAAAACGGAATATTGAAATTTGGTACAACCATAACAGACAGACCCTTCACATTTATCGTTGGAGATAACGTAAATACAGGCTTTGATATCGAGTTAGCACAACGCATATGCTGCAACTTGGAAATGGACCTGGAAATTCATAACATGATTTTTTCAGAGTTGATACCGGCGCTTATTTCGGGAGAAATAGATATGTTCGGCTCCATATTTATCAATGAAGAGCGATCTAAAAAGATCCTCTTTTCGCAACCTTACTTTCAAGGGGGCGTCGCAGTCATCGTTAAAAAGTGAAACATTATTGTTACCCAAAAGATTTTGGCGATAATTTTGGTTTACAATGGTAAAACAACAAGATGTGCCATTGATAATATAGAATATTTCGACAATTAATTAACGGAGTTCTCCTGATGCCTTCTTAAGGTTTTAGGTCTTCTATTATTATAATTCACGTTGGAATTTCAACAAATTGCTATTTTCTTCCGGAGGCTTTCAGACTTTAAATTTCTTACTTTCCGCCAATAGTTTCAGTTCTCCAACACAAAACAATCGACAAATAAAAAATTATTTCAGAAAATTCAAACTAAACCTTGACTTTCGTGTTACCCCTACCTATATAGTGGCACCAAGAGACAAATACTTATTTGAGAAGGAGGATATGTCAATGGATTGCGTTTTGGTGAAAAAGGCCGACATAGTAACGGAGTATTTAGATTGCGGCGAAGGGAATGATTTTAAAATCGTCGACGTGATCGACAAAAGGCACGGAGCACCCTACACCATCGGTATGGTGGAAATGGGAAAATCCGAAGGAGTTGAGTTTGAATATGATGACGATGCCGGGTGTTGTTACATGATAGAAGGGGTAATCACCCTGAAAGAGAATCTATCAGGTGCAGTCATGAAGTACGAGGTCGGAGATGTTGTCTATATTCCACAAAAGCAGGGTCTGGTTATAACCTTCAGCACCGAGGATTATGCCAAATTTGTATTTGTTACTTATCCGCACTGGAGATAAGTTTACACACTGTTGAAATGATTTTTTACATTTAAATATCATTTAAAAAAATCGAGTCATTATGTATTATTACTAATTTACTAAAAGGAGTAGCATGAAATGTCAAAAAACACAAATGAAACCACACTTAATGTGGAGCGACTTCAAGGAAACATGGGCGTAGGCGCACTCGTAATGTCGGTACTTGCATTTTCGGGGCCGTTGTTGACTACGTCAGGATTTATCCCTGTTTATTTTCCTTTACTCGGAGATGATGCGTCCGGCGTACCGATGGTATACATCTTCGTCACCGCCATGTTGGTATTGTTTGCTATAGGCTTCTCAAAGATGGGAACTGTCATGGCACGCCCGGGAGGATTTTATACTTATGTTACAGACGGACTTGGGCGTAAAGCCGGATTGATGACAGCCTTTCTCCTGATCGTAGGCTATCTGTCAATCGCGCTTTTCGCACCGCCGTTGATTGCGATTTACGCGCAAAATGTAATCGAAAATATTTTCCATGGTCCCCATATCCATTGGTATATCATCGCGATCGTTTCGGTGCTAGGTACGACGCTTCTTGCGTACAGAAGGATCGACATATCTGCGAAGGTTCTATTTTGGGTCATGGTGTTTGAAAGCGCCGCGGTTTTCGTCTTTGATGCGGTATGCTTCATTAAGGGATATGGACTCAATGGAGGTGTGGTAGGCTTTACTGTTCCTTCCATCGCAACCAGTGGGTTTGGAATCGTATTGCTGTTTGCCGTCGGAAACTTCATGGGCTTCGAGGCCACGGTTATTTATCGTGAAGAGTGTAAAAACCCGCAAAAAACGATCCCTCGCGCTACAATGATGGCAGTCTTAGGGATCGGAGCATTCTATTTCCTCGCATC
>CAZKCB010000039.1:0-12368 GCA_964550965.1 uncultured Oscillospiraceae bacterium | reverse complement strand
TCTCCACTTGATTGGATGTGAAGACGATAGATTTGGAAGCCACCTCTGAATTTGCCATGCCTGATTTTACGGCAATTGCTTTTACTACAACGGTTTCTCCGGCAATATTCAATGTACTGATGTCAAATGGAGCTGTATATTGAGTCGAGGCGGTGGATGGCGTCGAGCCATTCAATGTGTAATAAATAGTTACACCCGCTGTGGCACTTGTTAGTGTTACATTCACCGTGCTATTATTTGGCAAAGCGGAAACGGATCCTGGATTTGTGGTAATGACCGGAGTTGTTGCCACTGCGGTCACTCCTGTTTTAAAGGTGGAGGTGATCTTGCTTATTGCGTTGCCGCTGGCATCTTCTATGGAGCCGCTTAACAAAATCAAATAATAATCCGTGTTGAGAGCCAAATCGAAAACCGGATCGATGGTTATGACTTTTTTGTCAGAATCAATGGTTCCGGTACAAAAAAGCTTTGTCCCCGTTAAAGATCCTGTTCTCAATTCAACTATGTTTGAAATATCAGAGTTGCTGACTGTACGACCATCTGGGGTATAGATCACTTCATCGAAGGTGATTTGAATATTTCGTGCCGCATCTACATTGTTTGCGTTGTTTGCCGGACTGAATGTCGGGACAGGAGGAGTCACATTCTGAGTTCCTGTTTTGAAGATGGAGGTAATTTTTTCGTTTTCATTGCCGTGTTCATCCTCAATGCTTCCGGCTACGATGATAATATCATGATATTTATTCGTGTTCAACATTGTTGCCGGAGTAATGCTTATCGTTTTTTTATCGGAGCTGATAGTAGCAGTGGCATAAGCGATCTTCGCTACCGTGGAAGATCCCGAGCTGTTCATTTCCCAAAGTTCAACGATGCTTTCTATATCTGCCAAAGTGGAGATAGTAGCAGCATTGCTCTTTCGGATGGGTTCATCAAAGACAATGGTTAGTTTAGTGCTTGAGAGCACTCCGGTAGCCCCATTTGTTGGCGTAAAAGTAGGCTCGGGGGCTGTGGTGTCATAGGAAGCCGCGGGTTTGCGCGTTACACCGGATGCCACGTTGATGAGTGAGGGCCTGGTTTCATAAGTGATGTCATTGACATTGGCGTTCATGGTTAAAATCTTTCCCGTACCGGTGAAAGCTGTTTTGCCGTTTACCACTGCCGTGTTTATAGTGGTTCCCCTGCTCATCTTTACGGAAGAACCTGCCGCAGAAGCGTTGACGGTCAATGTGCCGATATTGCCCCAAAGCTGTTCGATGACGGCTTTGCCTTCAAGGGTCACATTTGTGTAGACTCCGTTCAGCCTGATGGTATCTCCGGAGGCGCTTCGAGTGATGGTAAGGTTCGAAAGAGTGCCACTGGGAGATGTGAGGATGGATGCGGTATTGACATAGACCTGTTTAAAGTTCCCTGTCAGATCAACTTCCTGAGTACTTAAAGCGCTGCCATCCAGATTGACGATTTTAAACCCTTCACCCTTAAGGCTTGCATGTTCAAGAATGCATCCATAGAGCAGACTTGTCTCGTTGACTGTCGAATATCCGGTTAGTAGGACACGGACGTCTCCGGTAGTCTTTGCAATGACCATGTTCCGGGCAAGCGTGTCTTTCAGAGTGACTGTTGATTGTCCGCCACCGTTTACCGTCAGAGTTCCCAAAACAAGACATCCGTCAATAGATAGATCATCGCCGCCCAGTGATTTGTCTACTGTCAGATCGTTTACATATATTTTATCTCTGAGGGTTGTAGAGTAAGTGATTTTTGTATCTGCGGTGACAATAGTTTCGTTCTCGGCATACTTGACCAGAATCGTTGCTGCTTCGGCCCGCGTCAAAGACCCTAACGGACGATACAGATCCTGATTGTCGCCTTGCATATATCCGGCGGTGAATACGGCCGTGACGGCAGCTCTTGCCCAGCTGGCAATACTCCCGTTGTCCTCAAACCCTGCAAGACTTAAAGAGGAAGTTACAGGGGGCAGTACTTTAGACATCATGACAGCAGCTTCCTGTCTTGTGATTTTGCTGTCCGGACGGAAGGTGTTGTCTTCATAACCGCTGATATATCCTGCCGAAACTGCTTTGCGCACTTCTGCATAATACCATTCTGATGTACGCACATCTCTAAAACTGGTACTGGCCTGGTCTGTAATATCCAGTACCACATTCAGCATTCTGCTGAACTCTGCCCTTGTTACCGGGATATCGGGCTTAAAGGTTCCGTTTTCATACCCTTGTATAAAGCCGATAGATGCGGCTTCATCGATGGATGATTCGGCCCAATGTCCTGAGGTGTCAGAAAAAACGGAAGTGCCGAAGCCTGATATACCACTTCCTAAAATCAAGGTCAAAACAATGAGTATAGATACGAGCTTCTTCCCTTTTTCACTTCGCATTTTTTCTCCTCCCATTATATCAGTGGTAAAATAGTGGATGATAATTTTTAAATTACCCAATAAATACAGCTACAAGCAATCGTTTTTACAAAATCAAATCTGAGTATAATAAGTTTTATTGTAGATATGCAGTTAAAATAGTGATAATAAAAGTGAAAAAGTGGTATACATGGAGGGTAAGCTAAAACCTGATTGTGAGGCACTAACATGAATGGAATAAGGCACAGCATAAAATTTCAATTGATACTTAGTACGATCCTCATCGTGCTGATTTCGAATTTCCTTCTCTCTTATATTTCTTATGCAAGGATCAAGGATGACATCACCAAAGACAAGATATCCGAGATCGAAGGGCGTGTCCAGGAAGCCTCTAAACTTGTTGCCAGCGTGGTCGGGGGCAATCTGAGGACCTTGACCGGGCTGTCTCATGACAGTAGTCTTTTCGAGGCATCCAAGGAACAGCGGCTTTCTATTTTGAATGATCAGGCAGAACTCTTGGGCTTTGATGTAATTGCCCTTGCGGATTTGAAGGGGATTACTTTTACTGCTGATAAAAGTCCTATTTCTGTTGTTGAAAGGGAATACTTTCAACAAGCATTAAAGGGAAAAGCAAATGTATCGGATGTCATCAATGACAATTATACGGGAAAGCCTATTATGGTGTATGCCGTACCCGCTTACTATCAGGGAAAGATAGCAGGAGTGTTGTTTGGCATCGTAGAAGGAGACCACCTTACCGATATTATGGATCAATTGAGCTTTGGAGATACAGGCTATGCTTATGTAGTCAACCGGGAAGGAACCAATATGGCTCACTCCAACAGGGATCTGGTTTTGAAGCAATATAGCCCAATAAAAGATTACTACGAGAATGGGAATAAAGAGGTCCGCGATTTGGTCGTGCTTTTAGAAAAAGTGATCAAAAATGAGACATACAGCGGAGAGTATCGTTTTAGAGGCAACGATATCTTTGCAGCCTATGCAGGGGTCGAAGGGACATCGTGGAAAATCGCTTTGGCTATGCACAAGGAGGAATTTTACAGAGAAATAGATAAGCTGAAGACGATCATGCAGCAATTGACGTTGTTATCCGTAATTTGTGGAGCTGCGGTTGCCTACCTGATAGCCGGCCGATTAAAGAGGGCTTTGGAAGAATTGGATAAAGCCCTCACTTTGGTCGCCGGTGGGGACACGAATGTAAGATTAAAAATCTTTTCAAGAAACGAGATCGGCAGAGTTGCAGGAAGCTTCAACAATTTATTGGACAGGCTCAATTCTCTGGAGTATTACGACCGGGTCACCAAACTGCCAAACTATAATGTGTTGTCCTCGGAACTCCAGCGGGTGAGAACCCATGCGCCGAGGGAGGTGAGCTATCTCCTGATGGTGGGGATAGGAAATATTTCGGCTATCAACGAGAATTACGGCTTTGAGATAGGGGACAAGGTACTGCATATGGTGGCAGAGCGGATCAATGCAAAACTTCCCATGACCTGTGATGCCTATAAAGGTAAAGGTGAAGAAATCGTTATTGTTGGGAAAATAGAAAATATCTCCTATGAAGATGCGGTGAATAAGGCAGAGGATATGCTGTCTGAACTCATGCAGCCCTACAGGATAGAACTTTTTGATGATGTGGAAGCAGATATAAATATTGGTCTGGTTTATATCGACCATGCCCTTGGAATCGACGATCTGAACAAGGCGGCTTTTGCCAGCAGATTGGCCAAGATGTCCGGAGGCAACAGGGTGGAGATCTACGATGCCAAAACGTATCATGAAAGCAGAAATCTAAGAAGCTTGGAAGAGGATCTCAGGATAGCCATCAAGAAGGGTGAATTCGCGATGGCATACCAACCCATATATGCAGCGGAAGACCTTTCACTGGTAGATGCGGAGGCGCTGATTCGTTGGAATCACCCGACCAGGGGACTTATATCTCCTGATGAATTTATTGGACTTGCGGAACGGAGCGATCTCATCATTCACATCGATCATTGGGTGATCGATGAGGTGCTTCGGCAGCAACGCTTGTGGAAGGAGAGATTTACCGTATCCATTAACATATCGGCAAAGACCTTTGAACAGGAAAATTTTGTGATGTTGTTGATGGATAAGGTGGCAAGTAATGGTCTGAATCCTTTCAATGTCCAGTTGGAACTGACGGAACGGGTAGTTCTTAGGAATGTGGCCGTCAATATAGAGAAGCTGAACACACTGAGGCGCGCTGGATTCAAGATCGCGCTGGATGATTTCGGCGTAGGTTATTCGTCGTTGAGCTATCTCGTCAAGCTTCCCGTAGATACGGTCAAGATAGATAAATCCTTCATCCAAAGTGCGATAATGAATAAGAACTCCAGACTGATCACCACCACCATTGTATCGATGTGCAGGGAATTAGGTCTGGAGACAATAGCAGAAGGAGTTGAAGATCCGGAGACGGTGATTTTCCTGAAAGGGCTTCGGTGTTCACGTTTCCAGGGGTATTACTACAGCAAGCCTCTTCTGGCAGAAAAATTTTGGGAAGATGTGATTCTTGGAGAATTGGAATAGCGCATGCGCCGGAGTTGGTTGAGGTGATAGAGAAGAAGGGAGAGCTCCGTTTTGATTAAAAATCAGTGGTATGCGGTATTAGAATCCAAACAATTGAAAAAAAATAAGCTGCTTGGTGTTACTAGCTTATCTGAGAATTTTTGAAGCAGTAAAATATAAAAAAAGGAGGCTTCTATTATGGATAGATCAAAAAATGCATGGATCAACGGTATCTTTTTGATAGTCACTCTTTTTGTAAACAGCCTGGGTGCTTTCGGTTTGATCAATGGACTTTCGCAAAAGCAAATTTCGGATATGTATCTTACTTTGATTACACCAAGCCCGGGAACATTCAGTATCTGGAGCGTGATCTACTCATTGCTTCTGATTTCGGTGATCGCCATGATAGTAAAAAAAGATGATATGTACTACCAGCAGGCGATCAATCAGATCACAGTCCTTTTCAGAATTTCATGCATACTGAATATGGTCTGGATCGTTACGTTCTCGTATATACAGATCGAATTGTCTGCATTCTTCATCTTTGGATTTGTAATTACCTTGGCCTTGATTTGCCAAAAACTCATGAACATCCAGGAAAAAAAGCGCTGGCTGCTGCCCTTGACCTTTGGAATTTACACAGGTTGGTTATTTATTGCAACCGTCGTTAACATCGCGGCAGCGCTTGTTAAGGTGAAATGGAGCGGTTTTGGTATCGACTATGATCTTTGGGCGATCATAATCCTTATAGCAGCAGTGTTGCTCGTCATTCTGGTGCTTTCCAAAAACCGCAACGCGGTATTCCCCCTTCCTGTTGCGTGGGCTTATTTTGGGATCTACCAATTTCTGAAGGCACCCGAAGGATTTAAAGGAGAATTCGCTCTTCTGCAGGGTATAGCACTTGCGGGAAGTATTGCTCTGGTCGGAATAGCTGCGATTCGATTCTATCAAAACCGTTTTGCAGTGCTTGCGGAAAAGTCTTATAAATGATCGGCCTAAAAGAGGAAAAACTAATCTTACGATAGATGGGATACGATATGAAAAAAATAAATTCGAGCTTTTTAATAGTCGTGCTGCTGGCGTTGCTTTCAGTGCTTCTATATTCGCTTCAAATCATCGTTTTTGATTCTCCTCGCGACACAGTCTTCTATATTTTACAGGATTTTGCATTCCTACCGCTGCAGATAGCTATTGTGACGGTCGTGCTGGGGCAATACCTTAAAAAGCGCGAAAAGATACAAAGACTTAAAAAAATAAGCATTGTCATTAACGCCTTTTTCAGCGAAGCGGGAAGGGACCTTCTTGTAAGCCTGACGGACTTCAGCAAGAATTACGACGATATCAGCTTAAATCTCAATGTTCAGACCGATTGGACCGACAATATGTTTTCAAAAACCGTAAGGTATCTTGAACATGCGGAGATACAAATCGAATGCAGTCCGGAACAGCTTGAGGCCTTGAAGGAACTTATGAAAAGCAAGAGGAACTTTTTGATTCAGATGATTGAAAACCCAAACCTCTTTGAACACGACACTTTTACAGATATGCTTCTTGCAGTGTTTCATCTTGCGGAAGAATTGCTGGCCAGAAGCGGATTTGAAAATGAGAGCAATGCAGATATGGAGCATCTTTCCAACGACATTCAAAGAGCCTTTATGACACTCCTCGTCCAGTGGGTCGAATATATGAGGCATCTCTCCGCAGAATATCGGTATCTCTACTCTCTTGAGGTCAGAAAAAATCCGTTCTGCAAGGAAGAAAATATTATGATCAGTGATTGAGTTTTTTAGCAAATACAAATCATCACTAATGAAAATCAATTAAAGCAATGGAGGTTTAACTGATGGAATTGAAACAGATTTACACTCCTGGACTTGCACACTGCTCATATGTTGTCGGAGGAAGAAAAGCCTGCGTTGTGATAGACCCCGCCAGAGATGTTTCTCAATACATTGCAATTGCAGATTCTTTGGGTATCCCAATCAAAGGGATAATTGAAACACATCTTCATGCAGATTTTGTGTCGGGGCATTTGGAACTCAAAGAGCTTACCGGCGCAACCATTTACATTACTGAGAAAGCAAATGCCCATTTTGAACATTACGGCGTCAAGGATGAGGAAGAAATTCTGATAGACACACTGCTCATAAAGATGCTTGATACTCCAGGGCACACCCCCGAATGTTCGGTATATATCGTTTCTGATCTTGAAAGGGGAAGAGAACCTGCGCTTGCGTTTACCGGAGATACCCTTCTGGTCGGCGATGCGGGAAGACCCGATCTGTTCCCTGAAATAAAAGAAGAACTGGCCTCAAAGCTTTATGGGAGCCTTCGAAAACTGGAAAAGCTCGGAGACAATATCGAAATCTACCCGGCACACGGCGCAGGCTCTCTTTGCGGGAAATCGCTCTCATCAAAGCTTTCTTCAACGATCGGCACAGAAAAGATCCATAATCCGGCTATCTTAAAACACCCGGAAGAGGAATTCATAAGGACCTTCCTGGAAGGAATACCTGAGGCCCCTGATCATTTTTCCCGTTGTTCTGAGGTGAACAGAACAGGGGCTCCTTCTGTTTCAAAGATAGGCAAACCCATCGGATACGGCCCGAAGGAGTTTTTAAAACTCAGCCGCACAGACTATTTGGTGGTTGACACACGTGATCAGCTTTCGTTCGGAGCGGCCCATATTCCCGGAGCCTATGGTCTTAGCCTAAAGGGCAATTTTGCAACTTTTTCCGGTTGGGTTTTGCCTCCCGATAAACCTATCCTTCTTGTTTTGGAAGATACGAGAGATATGCAAGCGGCGCTCAAAGCCCTTTACAGTGTTGGTCTTGACAATGTAAAGGGGTATCTTGAGGGGGGCATGTCCGCCTATGCTGCAAGCGGTCTCGAAACCGTAAGGTTTGAAAGCATTTCTGTCACTGAAGCAAAGCAGCGCTACGAAAAAGGAGAAATAGCTCTTGTTGACACCCGATTAAAAAGCGAGTGGGACAGCGGACATATTAAATGTACGCTCCACATCCCCGCACCGGATGTAAGAAAGAGGTATAGAGAGCTCGAGGGCGACCGGCCCGTGGCCTTTATCTGCAACTCAGGAAACAGGTCGCTTCTTGCAGCAAGCTTGATGCTGAACCTGAGCAGCATAAAACACATCATCAATGTGATCGGGGGTACAACAGCTTGGGTGGCTCTCGGTTATCCGACCGTTACGGAAGGAGATGAGTCTTGTGAAATTCCTGTTCGTTGATCTGTGGCCCTGGTGGCTTGGGGGAATAGCCATAGGCTTATTGGTACCGCTGATGTATTATTTTCTGGACACCGCTTTGGGAGTGTCCACGGGATACGGCAATCTTCTTAAAATCATACTCCCATCAACAAAGCTGAAGTGGCTCAATTCGGAAACTTATAAAGAGAGATTCAACTGGCGTTTCCTTTTTATTATCGGGATATTGATAGGCGGGTTTCTGTCCGCCCGCTCTTCCGGAATGCCTATAATCACATCTGAAATGGGCCTGTTTACGGAAAACCTAAGCTGGGCTTATGTTGTTTACATCTTTTGGTTCTTCACCGGTGGAACTTTCCTCGGCTTTGGCGCTCGCCTGGCAAACGGCTGTACCTCGGGACACAGTATTCATGGGATCGCCACACTGCAAAGTTCAAGCATCGTTGCGACCGCATTTTTTATTGCCTTTGGTACGATCACTACATTTCTGATAAGGCTAATAGCCTTTGGAGGTGTATAAAATGGCAAAAAAAATCGCGTACCTCCTGGCAGGGATCTTCTTTGGTTTTGCATTGAGCCGATCTGGTGCCTCAGATTATAATTTCATTTACCACATGTTCACAGGTGAGGATCTCAAGCTTGCGCTGTTAATGGGCACAGCCATCGTCGTTGCTGCAATAGGTATGGCGCTTATCAAAGCTATGGGAAACAAGGATGTCAGGGGCAAGGAAATCAAAATAAACAGGAAACCTCTCAATAAATATACTGTTATCGGTGGGATTTTGTTCGGCATTGGCTGGGCTGTTTCGGGAGCCTGCCCGGGTACTGTCCTGGCACAGATCGGCGAAGGAAAAATACTGGGCTTGTTTACTTTTGTAGGGCTGCTTTTTGGGACTTACTTATACGCTTTGCTGGCGGAAAATAACTCGAGGATATAATGAAATGAATATTGGTTACGCATGTCTGACTGTAGGTGTTCCGGGAACAAAACAGCGCACCTGCGCTATAAAAAACGCCACGCCTGATTTTTTGAGGAACATAATTCAATCGAATTTGGAATCATTGAATAAAATATTAGACTATAATATAGAAAACGGCATCAAGCTGTTTCGTATCAGCTCGGATATCATCCCCTTCGGCTCACATTCTGTAAATACGTTAAACTGGTGGGAGGAATGGAACGATAAACTGAAAGAAATCGGTCATAAGGCAACCGAAAATGGCTTGCGTCTTTCGATGCATCCGGGGCAATATACCGTACTGAACTCACCCGACGAAGAGGTGGTAGCGAGGGCTGTAGAAGACTTGCAGTATCACTGCCGATTGTTGGATGCGATGGGTTTGGGGGCTGAGCACAAGATGATCCTTCACATCGGAGGTGTTTATGGAGACAAGGTCGCTGCGAGCAAACGCTTTATTGAGAAATACCGAGCTTTGGACAAAGCGATACAAAACCGGCTTGTGATCGAAAACGATGATCGCCGGTATAACATATCCGATGCGCTTTCTATCGGCGAAAACGAAGGCATCCCGGTTGTATTTGACAATCTCCATCATCAAGTTAATTCTGACAACCGCCATTCGATGATGGAATGGATCACTGCTTGCAGAAATACTTGGGAAACAAAGGATGGACCTCAAAAAATCCATTATTCTCAGCAGGATGGAGGCAAACGACTCGGCGCCCATTCGGCGACACTTGATGTTGATGACTTTTTAGAGTTTTATGCAGCCCTTCCCCAAAAGGATATGGACATCATGGTCGAAGTGAAAGACAAAAATTTATCTGCTTTAAAATGTGTAAACGCAATTTCCTCGCCAAAGATCCAAAGATTAGAAAAGGAATGGGGTCGTTACAAATACTTAGTGCTGGAGCGCTCTCCTAAAATTTATAACGAAATAAGGCAACTATTGAAAGGCAAGAAGGCATACCCGCTCTCTTCATTTTACCGCTTGATCGACGAGATGATGATGACTCCCGTTACGGCCGGAAATGTGGTAAACGCTGCACAGCATGTGTGGGGGTATGTAAGAGACTTGGCGGATGAGAAGACTCGGACACGCTTTGAACAAAACCTGAATAAGGTGAGCCGCGGCGGGTCGCCAAATACTATGAAACACTTGATTTGGAATCTTGCGGAGGTCCAGCAACAGAAGTATTTGTTGGATTCTCTTTATTTTATGGAATTGTTTTAACGAAAAAACGGTTTTAGCTCAATAAGATATTGCAAACGGAGGAGAAGCAAATGAAAAAAAGAATAAGACTATCCATTTCCCTTGCGCTTTTGATCTGCTGTCTCGCGCTTGCGGCCGGATGCGGCACCGGCAAGGAGGGCAAAGCACAGACGGAAACCCCGGATCAGATCGTGGCCACAAATTACAGCGAGGCCGCACACTGGTTGAACCTTCCAAAAGAATCGACCAAAGCAGTGGATGTATTTTACCTATATCCAACTGCGTGGGCCAAGGTGAATGAAGACGATCCAATCATCTGTGAAATCGACAATCCTGTCATGCTCAAACAGTCAAAAATGGCTTATAACAGACAGGCTACAGCCTTTGAAACGATAGCAAATGTCTATGCCCCTTTTTACCGGCAGGATGACGCCGCATCGACCCTTCAAATGCCCGTTGAGGAACAGCAGAATATTGTAAAAAGTATTCCTCTGACGGATGCGACAGCGGCTTTTGATTATTACATCGAGCATTACAACAACGGCCGTCCTTTTATTCTGGTGAGCCATTCCCAAGGTTCCAATGTAATGATTTATGTCTTACAGGATTATATGAAAGAACACCCGGATGTCTACAAACGTATGGTTGCGGCTTATGTTATCGGTTATTCCATCACCGATGATTATCTGGCCGAAAACCCCCATCTGAAATTTGCTGCGGGTGCTGGAGATACTGGCGTCATTATTTCTTACAATACAGAGGCTCCGGTCATTGAAGGTATGAACGGCGTGGTACTACCGACCGCGCATGTCATCAATCCCATCAGTTGGACGACCGACGAAACGGCGGCTTCTGCATCGGATAACCTTGGCTCTCTGCGACTGAACAAAGATGGTTCGGTTGCCACGAACCCCGATGGGACCTATGTGAAAGTGATGAACTTTGCCGACGCCCGGATCGATAAAACCAGGGGTGTCATCATTTGCAGTACCGTCGACGTAGATCGATATGCTCCCGGACGCGGTTCGTTTGGCAAAGGCATTTTCCACAGCTTTGATTATCCGTTCTACTATTATAACATTCGGGCGAATGCAGAAGAACGCGTAGCCAACTACCTGAAAGAACATAATGTTGGAAGCGATCAGGAAAGTTAGCAATACAAAATAGGCGGTAAACTCTTTTATTTATTGGAAGAAATATGGTAAAATCGAAGAGTGTGTCTTTAAGAACAAACCCCGAAAGTAATTAAGACACCAGTTGTTCGTAACGGAAATAAAGCAACGGTCGGCTATGACCCGGATATGTGGAAGAGTTGGGAACAATGAAGAATTATGAACAGGATTTAAGATACGATGTACTAAATGTTTTGCAGATCGTTTCGATGTTTGTAGCGGTGCTGGGCACCGTCAGCAACCTTATCAATGAAAGACCTCTCTCTGTAATTCTGGAACCGGTTATGGCTTTGGCCGTGCTTGTGGGAATCTGGTTTTATCAGAAGAAAAATCAAAAACGAAGATATATCGCCAAATTGATCTGCATGGCTGTTTTTTGCTGGATTTATTTGCCCTTGTCGTGGTACCATTCTCCCGGCGTATCCAGCGCAATCGGCTATTATGCGATATTGATTATTATCATGGCTGTATTTTTCGTCGAGTATAAGTTTGAATTTGTCTTTCCGGTCGTGGGAATAGGCATTTCGGTGTTTATGATACGCTATGAACTGGTTGCCCCCGAACATTTTTCTCCATTCCCGAATAAAGAAATCCAGATCAATGATATTACCATTAATTTTCTCATCGTTGTGATTCTATTCTCTCTGATCATCACCTATATCAATCGGCATTATGTTCATGAGAAAATCAGGCTTTACAGAGTATCCATTACGGATGAACTTACAGGAGTGCACAACAGAAGGCACTTATTGAAATGCCTGGAAGATATGGTGAAAGAAAATGTGGGAAAGAAAAATATTTCCTTGTTATTCATCGATATCAATCACTTCAATTGGGTCAATGATACTTGTTGCAATTTGGAAGGGTATGTTGT
>CAZKCB010000038.1:0-12604 GCA_964550965.1 uncultured Oscillospiraceae bacterium | reverse complement strand
GGGAATCTGCAGCGGAAGGGAATGCGAGGACTTTGGGTCTTGCAATCAAAGCTTATATGATGGATCCAGATGTGACTTTCTCAGCTCCTGTTGACACTGCTGATGTCGCAGCCGCTCTTGCCGCATTCAACATGAGCGAAAATGACTTGACTGATGGAAGATATCATTTTACGATTACTACAACTGGAACTGCAATAGGCTCTGTTTCTTATACAATTGGTACCACTGGAGACATTACCCCCTAATATTCAAAGTACGATCATAAAATTAAAAACAACAAAAGCCCGGAGCAATTCGGGCTTTTGCTACATCTGTTAAGTTTTTACAAGTCCTGATGAAATTGTCAATTCGTGAACGATAAGGCATATTGAGGGAAGATATATTGAAGAAAAGCAAAAGAGGATTTACTCTGGTCGAGACACTTACGGTCATTGTGATCATCGCTATTCTGGCGACGATCGCGGTACCCTCTGTTTCTGGTATCCTGAGCAATGCGAACCGGTCGGTCGACAATGCCAACGCGGGTCTTTATGAAAGCGCGTTGAAAATTTACGTTTCGCAAAAGGCGCAATACAGGGAATACGTAAACATCAATCAGATCCCGACGGAAACAGAGCGTGAATATGTTGCAAACAGCATCGCAATGATCATAGATGACGGCGGTGTGGTTTTTGAGTGCAAAACAAATGGCTGGGCTTTTTATTATCATCCGGTGACTCTTTCGGTCGTAGCCGCGGAGTACCCTGATAACCCGCCGGCCGGAATGATCGCTTTGGTAGATGACGCGGGAGAACCTCTTGCGGGAGATCCCGCAGGGACCTTGCTTGGAAATTAAAAGCACTGTAGAAAGGGACGGATCCATCCGGAAAAGAATACAAGAAGGGCGAGCATGAAACAGCTGTTAGTCATACAAATCGAAAAGACGGTCCTGAAGCTGGCAGATATCAGCGTAAAGGGAAAAATAGTCTTCATCCATCGGATGAGGCGTTTTGTTTTGCCGCCATCGATCGAAAACGGCGAATGCCTGAAAGACCCGGAAGCCTTTGCTGATTTTGTGGCTTCGAGTATTGAAAAAGGTCGATTGGACCGCAAAAAAGCGATCCTGATCATGGGGACAGCTAATGTCATTCAAAAGGAATATCGGCATGAAGAAACCAAAAACTCACATTTGATGTCTTTAGCACTTCTTGAAGCAGAGGCCGTGCTTCCCGAGAATGAAGGGCCCTTCATCATTGAAAATATGCCATATGGCGCATGTAAAGACAAAGACGGACAGATCCGAAGTGCTATTTTTGCAGCCAAAGAAGAAGAGGTACTGAAACTTGCACATGAGATGAAGGCCCGGGGGATCCCTTTGGTCGGAATTGAGGCGGAAATCGTAGCCCATTCTGTTTTTAGCAGGCGCTTTTTAAATCTTTCAGGCCCCGAAACGGATCGATTTCAGAAAACGGTTCTTGTAATCAATGTTTCCTCGCAAGATACACTGATTTCAGTTTTCAACAAAGGAAATCTCCTTCATCAGCGCGTGGAAGATTTTCGGATCGGACGTTTATTCGAAAGTATGGCGGAACCCTTTGGCGTTGACCCTGATGATGCCGAAAGCTATTTCTCGAAATTGGGTTTTGACGAGAACTGCCCCGAGTATCAGGAACGGCCGGAGCTATTCGCTCAGATGGAGGATTCTGCTGCCGCTGTTGTTACGAAGCTATCGCGTTCACTCAATGTCATTCTCAGCGCAGATGATCTGGAAATGGACCAGATCCTTCTTTGCGGTGAGTACGCGGACATACCAAAGCTTTCTGAGTTGATCGAAGATGTGACGGGAGTGCCGTGCGTAAGGATCACTGAATATCCTGACAGGATCGATCAGCTGCTGAGGCTTGACGGAGAACTGAAAGGACGCCCTGATTTGATAGGGCCGCTTTTGATCCTTGCCGGAGGCGAAAGGAACAGAAGAAAGAACTTGAATTTCCTTGCAAAAGGATTGACTGCAACGAAAAAAAAGAGAAGGACTTTTTTGATATGCGCATCGCTTTTCCTTTCGATGGTTATTGTCATGTCGATCCTTCCATTGAGTTACTATATTACCTATGTGGATAAACAGCGCAACGAAGCATTGCTGGCTTCTGCCGAATATCAGGATATAAAAGCACTGATTTCAACGCAGCGTGAGCTGCAGGCTAAGGTTGCAGCCGTTGACGAAGAAAGGGATCGCCTGCCTTTTGGCAATTCCGAAGCAGCGAAATATTTGACAGTCCTCCAAAAACGCCTTTTCACTGGGTCGGAGGTCAACTCGATCATCTATAATGAGGCGGAAAAGACTTTTACTGTGATTTTGTCTATTTCGGATCTTGATACTTTTGTTGCAGCGAAAAATAGCGTCAATGCGCAAAAAGACCTCAAAGTTTCTTTGCCGCTTACCTTGAAGGAGGAAAACGGACGTTGGGTATGCCAACTCAGCATTCAGATATTGGACGAGAAAGGAACGGTGCAATAAATGAAACATTCTAAACTGATCACACCGATCCTCTTATATCTGATGATCCTTCTTCTTATGATCGCACTCTACTTTAATCTGGTGTTTAATCCCTTACGTTCAAAAAGCGATGCCCTGGCTTGGGAAACACAGCAGCTTAAGACGGAGCGCATGGAAATCGAACTGGCGATGATCGAAAAAGATAAAATAAGAGAAGACATCGATGGCTTAAAAACTATATTGAAGGAAGACAAAGAACTGACTTTGATAGACGGTATGGGTCTGACCGATGACATCAACGCAAAGGCCGCACTTGAAGGCATTTCTCTTCAGGATCTTGTTATTTCAGATGCCGAGCTGTTTCAGGAATCTTCGGATCCGAGCAAGAGTTTGCTTGTTGTTAAAGCTGTGGTCCGCTTTTCCGATGATTTGGAACGGGCGATCGCCTTTATGGATACCTTCGAAAGAAGCTCGACCGGCGCTTATATGATAGACGGACTGAAGGCAAACAAAACCGAAGCAGGAACGCTGATGTTTGAGCTTTCTTTTTCGCTCTACTATTATGGAGACGCAGCTTCGGTCAAACCTCCGGAAACAGCAGAAGGAGAAGCACCAGCAACAGCCCCAGTGGATTTGGGTGGAGAGACATGGACACAATAAACGGGATCGTTCTTGCACTTTTGGTCGGCTGCATAGCGGGAAAATCTACAATTTATGTATTCAACCGTATCCCTGCAAAATGGTTGTGCGATTACAATGAAACACCAAGCAACGAGATGTGGGGAGAACGGATCAAAAAAAAACCATGGGAAATATGCTTTATGCTTTTATTCTCTGCGGCTTCCGTATTGCTCATCATGCAGGGGCTTCTTTACTTTATCGCAGGGATCCTCAGTCTCTGGCTGCTCCTGCAAATCGGCATTGCAGATAAAAAATACATGATCATTCCCGACCAGCATGTCATTGCACTCGCGGCCGCTGCAATCGGCTTTATTCCCTTCCATTCTTCTTTTTTTCAGCCGCTTTTCGGAGCGTTGATCGGTGGAGGAAGTTTTCTTCTCATCGGGTTGATTGCAAGCCTTATTCTGAAAAAAGAAGCTGTCGGATTTGGGGATGTAAAACTTCTTGGAGCGGTTGGCTTACTTGCGGGGATCAAAGGAACCATTTCCATATTGCTCCTGACTGTTTTTTCGAGCGCGCTCATTCTCGGGATCGGCCTTTTGAGCCGCCGATTTGCAAAAGATGAGGAAAAGCCGCTTGGACCCTTTATTGCAGCTGCTACCGCCGGATATATCCTGTTTCCGCAGAAACTGCTGCTTCCGATCGACTGGTACCTGGGTCTGTTTTCATGAGAGGAAAACAACGATGAAATATACTACCCTCAAATTAGGAGAAATACTGGTAAACGGCGGAGCCTTAACGGAAGATGCCCTGAAAGAAGCTTTGAAGGTGCAAAAAGGCTCGGGGAAACGTCTGGGTACGATTCTGATAGAGTCTCATTTTATTACGGAAAGACAGCTTCTGGATGTCCTCGCGTCACAGCTGTCTGTAGAGCTTGTTGATCTGGATCAGTTCAATATCGATCCGAACCTTTCGGAATTGGTTCCGGAAGCAGTGGCAAGAGAAAAGCATATCGTTCCGATCGAAAAACTCGGAAAAACGCTGAAAATTGCAGTCGCTGACCCCTTAGATTACAATACGATCAGTGATGTAGGAAGCTTTTCCAAACTCACGGTCAGTGTCGTTTTGGCAGAGAGCCTCAAAATCGAAAAAAAGATCAGCCAATTGTATGTTTCAAAGAAGGCACTTGCTGCCGCTGAAGAACTTTCACGTATCGTTGAAAGCATACCGAAGGAAACCGAGGTCTTCTCTAAAAACAGCGAGCAGCCCATTGTGCGTTTGGTGAATATGATGATCGAGCAGGCGGTCATGTTGAAAGCCAGTGATATCCACATCGAACCGGGAGAAAAAGAACTTCGGATCCGCTTCCGCGTCGATGGCTATCTGGTCACTTACATCGAAGCTGACGTCGGCATAGCCGCCGCAGTGGTTTCGAGGATCAAATACATCGGAGGCATGAACATCGCCGAGAGACGTCTCCCACAGGATGGACGCATCAATTACAAGGCGGCCGGCCAGGACATCGATATGCGTATTTCTTCGATCCCGTCTGTTTTTGGAGAAAAGATCGTAATCAGGATCGCGACTGCTTTAGATCTGCAAATGGAACGCGACCAGATCGGTTTTCTGCCGTTCAACAACGATCGTGTAGATGAGATATTAAAAAAAGATCATGGGATCGTTCTGATCACAGGCCCTACCGGAAGCGGAAAATCAACGACGTTATATACGATACTTCGTGAAAAACGCCGCGATGATATCAATCTGATCACCGTCGAAAATCCGGTCGAAACGATCATTCCCGGAATCACCCAGGTAGATGTCAATGCAAAAGCAGGATTGACGTTTGCAAGTGTACTGCGTTCCATTTTACGGCAGGATCCCGACATGATCATGGTCGGAGAGATCAGAGACGAGGAAACGGCAGATCTTGCCATCAGTGCCGCCATTACAGGCCATATGGTTTTCAGTACACTGCATACCTTTGATGCCCCGAGTGCAGTGCTGCGGCTCGTAGATATGGGAATCGAGCCTTTTATGGTTTCCGCTTCACTGGTTGGTGTTATTTCGCAAAGACTGATTCGAAAGATCTGCCCTAAATGCAAAATAGAATACGAAGCTACGGAAGAGGAAAGAGATCTCCTGCGCGTCCCGACTGCACATGAAGGGCATCCCGAAGAAAAGCTGACTTTGTATAAAGGACAAGGTTGCACCTTCTGCAATTTTACGGGATACAAAGGCAGGACAGCGGTACATGAAGTAATGCCGGTGACAGCAAAGGTCAGAAAGGCAATTTATGACAGGGAAAGTAACGATGAGATCCGCCGGGTAGCGATGGAAGAGGGAATGATCACTTTGTTTGAAAATACAAGGATCCGTGTCATTCAAGGATTCACTTCCTATGAAGAATTACTGAAACTTTATACTTCGGATAAATAGCTTTCAGAAAGATAGATATGAGAGGATCAAACATGATAGACCTTGAAAAAATATTAAATGTGGCAAAAGCCAACAGGGCTTCCGATGTCCATCTCTCTGCCGGAAATCCTGCTGCATTTCGAGTTGACGGGACAATAAAGCCTTTGACCGACAGGATCCTTTCGGAGGAGGATCTCACGGAACTTTTGAACAGCTGCCTTACAAAAGAGCAATATGCTCAATTTTGCAGTTCCGGTGATTTTGACTGTGCCGCGGATCTTTATGGTCTCGGACGTTTTCGTATCAATGCATTCAGGCAGATCAAAGGCTCGAGTCTTGTCATGCGGATCATCCCTGCGGATCCCCCTTCTTTTGACGAAGTAAATCTTCCCTCGCAGCTGCGAAAAATACTCGAACTGAAAAACGGTCTGGTTCTCATTACCGGTCCGACCGGCTCCGGAAAATCAACGACGCTTGCGGCACTGATCAATGAACTCAATATCAACCGTCAGCTTCATATCATAACGATCGAAGACCCGATCGAATATATGCACAAACCCAAAAACTGCGTCATCAATCAAAGAGAGGTCGGAAAAGACAGCCATTCTTTTGTCAGCGCGATGAAAGCAGCCCTAAGAGAAGATCCCGATATTATTTTGATCGGAGAAATGCGCGATACCGAATCGATCGCGATCGCGCTGACTGCTGCGGAAACAGGACATCTGGTTCTCTCTACCCTGCATACATCCGGAGCGGCAATGAGCATCGACAGACTGGTAGATGTTTTTTCGCCTGACCAGCAGTCGCAGATCAGGACACAGCTCTCAATGTCTTTGAAAATCGTTGCTTCACAAAAATTGCTTGTTTCCGCTTCAGGCAAGGGTCGTGTCGGGGCATTTGAGATCATGTTTGTAAATAGCGCGATCAGCAATTTGATCCGAGAAGGAAAGACTGCAAACGTGAATCAGGTGATCCAGACGAATTACGCTGCGGGAATGCTTACCTTTGAGAGAAGCATTGCAGATCTTGTGGAATCAGGCACGATAGATAAAGAAACAGGCCAAGCCGCTTTGTTTGATGTCAAATAGCCGGGAGTGAAAGCATTTGGAGTTTAAGTACAAAGCTATAAATTTAAAAGGGAAACACGAAACCGGCTGGATCGATGCACGAGACAGGGCGGATGCTTTGCTTTTATTAAAAAGAAGGAACCTGACGCCGATAAGCATCAAAGAAGGTGAAAACCACAAAAATTCTTCTCACTCTGATTCCAAAACCAGCGAAACGCAGAGCAGTTTTTTAAAGATGGAAATCATGGAAAAGGACATCCATCAGGTTAAAATCAGCAAAAAAAAGATGCTTGGTGTTTTGACTCAGTTCGCGATCATGATGAAGGCTGCTGTTTCACTTTCTATGTGCTTGCAAGTACTGGTCGATCAGGAAAAGGACAAAAAACTGAAGAAGATCCTCGAAGAAATCAGGGATGATATGTACAGTGGGCGTATGCTCTCCTATTCCATGGGAAAGTTTAAAACCTTTGAGGCGATCACGATCAACATCATCGCAGCAGGCGAAGTCAACGGAAAACTGGATGAAGCCTTTGCAAGAGCTGCGCATATTATGGAAAACGAAGTGAGTCTGACATCCAAGGTGAAAACAGCGTTGGGCTATCCTGTTTTTTTACTTTGCCTGACTTTTGTGGTAGTCCTGATTTTGAACCTTCTTGTGCTGCCTGTTTTTGCAGACCTGTTTGCGCAGATGGGTGGCGAACTTCCTATGATGACGAGAATGCTCATGGCTTCTTCTGATTTTATGATCAACTACTGGTATCTTCTTTTCCTCGGAATTGGAGGAGCTATCTTTTCTTATTATATGCTGCGCAAAAAATCTCCGGATTTTCGAGAAAAAACGGATCATACAGCACTCAAGATCCCTGTGATCGGAGGGATCCTCAGTAAGCTTTATATCTCCAGGATCGCAAGAGTGCTCGCCTCCCTTATCGATGCCGGTGTTGAGATCATTCGTGCGATCGAAGTTTCAGCAGGCGTCATTCCAAACACATACCTGAAAAGGATATTTTCAGAGGTGATCGAGGACATCAGAGTCGGTATTTCGATCCATCAATCGATGAGCAAGCACAAAGAATTCGAAGCCTTGTTTGTCTCAATGATCAAAGTTGGGGAAGAGGCCGGAAAGCTCTATGACGTACTTGACAAAATGGCAGATCTTTACGAGGAACAGACCGAGATGCAAACGAAGAGAATGACGGCAATGATCGAACCGGTCATGACGGTCGTGATTGCGCTTGTGGTGCGGACGGTCGTAATATCTGTTGTCATGCATATGTTCGGACAATATAAGCTGCTGACGTGAGAATGCTGCTTTTGGACCGGGCAGACTTGCAAAGAACAAAATACTATAGTATCCTATAGTATTATACAGACGATTTAGCAGAGAGGCAGGCGTAAAAATATCAATGAGCGTAATTTCAGATTTGATCAAGGACAGTAGAAAAATTGTAGTAAAAATAGGCAGCAATACTCTTTCAGGCGAAAACGGAATGGTCAACCGCGAAGCGATGCACAACATCGTTGAACAGCTTTATGAATTGATGCAGGCGGGGAAGCAGATCATTGTCGTTTCTTCGGGCGCGGGTGTTTGTGGTATTGCTGCGATCAATAAATGGCATAGAAAAAATGACATCAATTACAAACAGGCGCTTTGTGCGATCGGACAGGTCGAATTGATGATGGCCTATAAAGAACTCTTTGCTGAATATGGAGTTCATGTCGGGCAGATGCTGCTTTCCCGTGATGACTTTGGAGATCACACAAGGAATCTGCATATAAGGAATGCGCTTTTTACTTTAGTCGATGAAGGGGTGGTTCCTGTTGTCAATGAAAACGACAGTGTCTGCGTCGAAGAAATCAAGATCGGCGACAACGATACCTTAAGCGCTCTTACTGCAAACCTGTGGGGCGCGGATCTTTTGATCATCCTTTCGGATATCGACGGGATCTACGATAAAAACCCAAAGACATCAAAAAACGCAAAACTGATCGAGGAAGTCTACGATATCGATGTACTTCTTTCCGAAATAGATGCAAATGGTAAGAGCCACTTCGGAACCGGCGGAGTCATCACAAAGATTTCTGCCGCTGAAAAAGTCAATGAATATGGGATACCTATGATCCTGGCCAACGGATCAAAAAAGGATATCCTGCGAAAATTAGTCAATGAAACCGAAAAAGGAACTGTGTTCCTCGGGGTATAGCATAGGATGTTTTGTGAAAGGGGAAAGCTTAGATGAAAATCGGATTTATCGGTACGGGAAATATGGGAACAGCCCTTATAAGAGGATATCTCGCTGCAAAACCGGAAAGCGCAAGCTTGATTTACACCTTTGACAAAGATAAAGAAAAGACAGCAGCACTTGCCAAAGAGCTTGGGGTCAATGCCGTAAACGATGCAAAGGAAGTTGCTTCCGAGTGTGATTACCTGCTTCTCGCTGTAAAACCAAATAAGATCGTAGAAGCGATCCAGGACATTGGAACGGCAGCGGACTGGAATAAAAAAATCATTATTTCGATTGCGGCGGGAATCAGCATCGATTTTATCGAGACCGAATGCAGAGATCTTACAAAAGCCCATGATTCAAAGAATCCCTTTCGCTGTAAAGTCGTTCGCGTGATGCCCAATACGCCGTCTCTCGTAGGAAAAGGGATGAGCGCCCTTTCTCGCAACAGCCATGTTTCGGATGAGGAATTTGCAGAAGTCTTAGAATTGTTTGCTGCTGTCGGCAAAGCCGAGGAAGTCGATGAAAAGCTCATGGATGCAGTCGTCGGTGTTTCAGGCAGCAGCCCGGCTTATGTATACCTTTTTATTGAAGCCCTTGCAGACGGTGCTGTCTTACAAGGGATGGACCGTAAAAAAGCATATATTTTTGCGGCACAGTCGGTTTTGGGTGCTGCGGAGATGGTTCTGAAAACAGGTCTTCATCCGGGTGAACTCAAGGATATGGTATGCTCTCCCGGGGGAACGACGATCGAAGCGGTCGAGACCTTGGAAGCCTTGGGTTTTCGGAGCGCGGTAAGCTCTGCTGTCAGGTCTGCGGCTGAAAAATCAAAAGCAATGAGGAAATAAAAAAATGGTATTTGAAGAAAAAACCATCGAAAGTGAAAGGATCTACGAAGGAAAGATCCTCAACTTGAGAAGGGATAAAGTATATGTTGTAGGAGATAACATCTCTTATCGCGAAATCGTAGAACATAACGGAGGCGTAACGATTGCGGCTTTGACCAATGATGGACGGATGGTCATGGTCAGGCAATTTCGCAAAGCGGCTGAAAAAGTCGTGCTTGAGGCGCCTGCGGGAAAGATCGACGGCGAAGAAAAACCTCTCGAAGCCGCCATCCGCGAGCTCAAAGAGGAAACCGGATATACGGCGGGTCATATCGAATATTTAACTTCGTTTTATTCTTCGATCGGCTATTCGGAAGAAAAGATCTATTTGTATCTTGCTTCTGATCTGACTCCCGGTGAGACCGCCTTTGACGGCAATGAAGCAATCGATATCTTTGAATATGAACTTTCCGAGCTCCACAAAATGGTTTTAAGCGGGGAGATCGAGGACGCAAAGACGATCGCGGCGATCATGATCGTTGCAGCAAAAATCGAAACCCCCTTCAGATAAAGGATGCCGAAAGGAAAATGCCATGTCGCACTATCTGCAGGAATTCAAAAATTATCTGAGAGAGGAAAAAAAACTCTCGGAAAATACTCTGCTGGCTTACAGCAGAGATCTTTCTGATTTTCAAAAATTCATTTCTGAAAGGGGTTTCCCTGAAATCGGGGAAATCGGAAATACCGAAGTTGTCGCTTATCTGCTGCAACTTAAAAACGAAGAAAAAACGACCGCTACGATAAACCGGAAACTTGCGTCTATCCGCGCCTTTTTTGCGTATCTCGTCGCTTGCAAGGGAAGAATGGAAGACCCTACCGAAAATATCAAATCGTCACGAGCGGAAAGAAAGAGCGTCGAATTTTTGACTGTATCTGAAGTGGAGAACCTTTTAGGCCAGCCGGGAAAATCCTTCAGAGGCGTCCGTGATACGGCACTTCTTGAATTGCTCTATGCTTCAGGAATGAGAGTAAGTGAGGTCGCAGCGGCGAATGTTGAAGACCTTAACCTTCGAATCGGCTTTGTCGTTTCGGGTACAGATAGAGGAAAGGCACGTTTGATTCCTCTTGGAAGGCCTGCACGGACTGCGATCGAGAGCTACCTTGCTGAGAGCAGACCGAAGCTGATCAGAGAAAAAAGCCAGGACGAAAAAGCCTTATTCCTGAACTACAATGGAGAACGGCTGACCAGACAGGGAATATGGAAGCTTTTGAAAGAATATGCAGTCGCGGCAAACCTTGAGCAAAAACTGACCCCGCAGATCCTGAGAAATTCTTTTGCCGTTCACATGGTCCAAAATGGAGCGGATCTAAAGACTCTCCAGGAGCTTTTAGGGCATGAAGACATTATGGCAACGCAGATTTATTTGAATGTCGATAAAAAGAAAATCAAGGACGTCTATAACAAGACCCACCCAAGGGCCTGAAAAATGGCTTGCTTTCCACCCTGGGCTGTGTTAGAATTATCAACGTATTACGGACGGTCCTCTGGATATAGCGCGGCGAAGTGCTGCACGATTGGATACCACGAACGTCTTTGGAGAGAGGAGGAATCCCAATGGATATCATGAAAGTGATCGAACAGGATTATGTAAAATCGGATCTGCCCCGTATTCAGGTAGGCGATACCGTGAAAGTACATATCAAGATCAAAGAAGGAACGAGAGAAAGAATTCAGATCTTCGAAGGCTTTGTCCTGAAGATGCAGAATGGCGGTCTCGGAAAGACATTTACAGTCAGAAGAATCGCTTCGGGTGTGGGTGTGGAAAAGACATTCCCCATGCACTCTCCGAGAATCGATAAGATCGAAGTCGTAAGACACGGCGACGTAAGAAGAGCTAAGCTGAATTACATGCGTGAAAGAACCGGTAAGGCAGCAAAAATCAAAAGCAAAGAAAACAACTAATCAAAAGGGGCCTTCGGGTCCCCTTTTTGACTTCATGAACAAGGAGGTCGACTTGGCAGAACTTATTAACTGGTACCCGGGGCATATGAAAAAGACAAGGGAGCTCATCCAGGAAAATCTCAAACTGGTTGAAGCGGTGATCGAAGTCGTCGATGCAAGGATCCCTCTTTCAAGCCGCAATCCCATCATTGATGAAATTGTCCGCGATAAAAAGCGGATACTGATTTTGAATAAAAGTGACCTTGCCGACAGCAAAGCAACTGCGGCCTGGATCTCTTCCTATAAAGAAGCAGGGTATTTGGCGTTGTCGGTCAACGCAATGACAGGCGCCGGGATCCCTGAGCTTTTTCGGCTGCTTGAAAATATGGAACTCAAGAACAACCAGGACCGCGTCAGAAAAAGACCTTTGCGTTTGATGATCGTCGGTGTTCCGAATGTTGGAAAATCGTCACTGATCAATCGCCTGACTTCAAAGAAAAGCGCGGCAACGGGAGACCGGCCGGGAGTTACGAAAGGAAAGCAGTGGCTGACCGTCGGAAACGGCATGCAGCTTCTCGATACTCCGGGTATCCTCTGGCCTAAATTTGAGGATCCTGAAGTCGGACTGCATCTGGCGTTTTGCGGCTCTGTCAAAGATGAGATCATGGATCTTGAGGGGCTTGCACTCGAATTGATCCGTGAGCTTCAGGAAAATTATGTGCAGATGCTCAAAGCACGATACGGATTGGAAGCATTAGAAGATGATGCCCTTGAAAATATGGAGGCGATCGCGAAAAAACGGGGTTTTATCCTCGCGGGAAAACGCATCGACTATGAACGCACAGCACGAACGATCCTTGATGAATTTCGGGGTGGAATGATCGGCAAGATCACGCTCGAACGCACGGGGGAAAAGGCTTGAAAAAGGAAGAACGCCAGCTTTTCCTAAAAGAAAAGCTGATTCAGATGAAACCCTATGAGGAAGAGCAATATGCGAAAGGCCGTTTATATATTGCGGGCGTCGATGA
>CAZKCB010000037.1:1214-12643 GCA_964550965.1 uncultured Oscillospiraceae bacterium | reverse complement strand
AAAGTGAGAACGGTAGCACGGAAACGATCACTGATGAATTTGGTGATGATGACACAAACAAGGCATCGATTTCGACTTACAATGTTCTTGTGCAAGTTACTGACGGCGAGGCAAAAGTCAACGGAGCCATCAACGGGACCGTTTACTCTGCTGCAACCGCGACCGGCCCTACAAAAATTCCAGCCGGTATGGTCCTTCTTTCGATGGCAACGGGAACGACTTATACATACACCTTAAACCAACTGAAAAATCTTAAAGCCGGAGATCCCGTAAACCTTGAATTTACTGGAGATCAGGTTTGGAATGAAGTTTCTTACGGCATCGGTGCCGGAGAAAAGATCGTTACGGCAGGGGCAAATGTCGCGCCGATGACCATGAGCATCCAGACTTCTTTGAATCCGCGTACTGCTGTTGGGATCAAATCTGACGGAGCACTCGTATTTTATACCGCAGACGGCCGAAAAAACGGTCACAGCAGAGGCATGACCTTGACCGATCTTGCCAAGCGTTTGATCGAACTTGGCTGCGTGGAGGCTGTGAATCTCGATGGCGGAGGCTCAACTGCCGTCCATTCGATATATCCTGGAGACTCTACGCTTACAAATATAAATACTCCTTCGGAGGGAAGTCTTCGAAGCTGTGGAAATTATATCATGCTTTTGAATACGGGTTCCGCTGACGGAAATACCAGGCACCTTCACCCTTATCCGTATGATGTCCAGATTCTCGCGGGTGGAAGGCAGAGCTTTACCTTGAAAGCAACAGATGAAAACTATTATCCTTCTTCTGTTCCTGACAAAAGTCAATTGAGCTATACAGCAAGCAACAGCATTGGAACCTTCGACAGTGCGGGTATTTTTACAGCAGGATCGCAGGCGGGCACCGGGGTGGTGACCTTCAGCGACGATGATGCATCGGGAACTGCAACAGTCAGTGTAGTAACGAAGCCTGACAGCATAAGCCTCTTAAACCAAAGCAACGGGTCCGCGGCAACAGCGGTCTCGGTAAGCGGAGGGAACACCTTCGATCTTTCCGTGAGTGCAATGTATAAAAAATTTCCGTTGACTGTTACAGATTCCTGCTTTACATGGAGTGTAAGCGGGGATGTCGGAACGATAGATAAAAATGGACTCTTTACTGCCGCAAAAGTAACGAACGGAAGCGGGACGATCACTGCTTCGGTCAACGGAGTAACGGCTTCTGTACCTGTTACCATAACAAGCAGCGGACAATTGATCGAATCTTTTGAAGGAACGACTTCTGTCGTTCCAGCTGCAGCATCTTCAGAACTCACCGTAGTGATCAATAAAGATCTGACGAAGGTTCGTTATGGTTATAAGAGTGCTGCAATCAAATATGATTTTGATCAGGCGTCACAAAGCACTATCTCAATACCGACTTCAATCAGTTTTACAACGAGTCCTGACACCGTAAGCTTTTGGATATATGGAGACGGATCCGGAAACACCTTGAATGCGCTTTTGGAAAAAACATCCGGGGCAACAGCCGAAGTTTTTGCAGATACCCTTTCTTATACCGGATGGAAACTTGTTTCCATTGAACTTCCGGAGGGAGTCCTCGGCGTGCAATCCTTAAACCTTCAAAATACAGGAAACAAGGCGGGTACGATCTATCTTGACCAGATCATGCGCACAGCAGGTTATTATATGGACATCACTCCGCCGACTATCCAAATGACTCTTGCAGGGCAGGCTCTGACAGCTGTTGTGAATGATCTGATGGATACCGCTCTGGCTTCTGTCAATATGAAACTGACCTATGACGGAGCCCCTCTTACTTTCAACTATGACAGCGTTTCAAAGAAATTGGCGGCAACCTTAACGGCTTCCGACGGAAACGCTCATAAACTGACACTCACGGCTGCGGACAGAAGCGGCAACGTAGAGAGAAAAAGCCTTGTTGTTGCAGCTGCGGCAGGAGCAGTACAGCCTTTTACGGATATGGCTTCTCACTGGGCGAAAGACAGCACGACTTATCTTTATAATCAGAGCATCGTAAAAGGCGTCACCACAGATCAGGGCCTTTGCTATAAGCCGAATACGAGCATAACCCGCTCCGAATTTGCTGTGATGATGAGCCGCTGGCTCGACGTCGATGAAACAAAGTATGCGAATACAACGCTTCCGTTTGCGGATGCGGCAGCCATTCCTTCCTGGGCACTGGGTTCCGTGAAGGCAATGTATGCAATGGGTATCATCCAAGGATCCGGGTCCGGAAGCGTGATCAATTTCAAACCGGGCAGCACGATCTGCAGAGAAGAAGTTATGACGATCATCGGCAGAACCCAGCAAAGAGGATTTGCTGAGGCAGACCTTTCTTCTTACAAGGACGGCGCTACAGTATCCGCCTGGTCCCTTCCCTATGTAAAATCGCTGGTAAAACAGGAAATCGTCACAGGTTATAACGGCGGTCTTTTTCCTAAGGATGCTGTAACACGTGCACAGATCGCGACAATCATTTATAAATTGAACTAACAACTAATACTATCGGAGGTCTTTATGAACATCATGCTTTTTGCTGCCGGCGGTGATATCGGCGGCGGCAAAACCCATATACTTTCACTTGCCAGAGAACTTTCAGCAAGGAACAACCTCATGCTTGTCAGCTTTGGAGCAGGCGGGCTCGCTGAAGAGGGAAAGGCGATGGGGCTCAACATCGTTGCTGCAAACCACGGGATAAATATCATCGGAGATATCCGCACGGCGCTTGCTGCTGTCGATCGATTCAAACCGGACATCATTCATTGTCATGGATCAAAGGCAAATATGTTCGGTGTACTCGTTAAAAAAGCCAGACCGATCCCGATCATGACGACGGTCCACTCGGACCCGAAGCTTGATTATTACGGCTCTCCCTGGAAACAGCACACCTATGGATTTATCAATGCGATCGCTCTGCGCAATATGGATTTCTATATGGCCGTTGCCGAGCGCATGGAACAAAAATTGATCGAGAGAGGATTTGACCCGCAAAAGATATTTACGATCTACAACGGGCTTGATTTTTCACAGGCTAATGACGAACCGAAACCATTAAAAAAACCTGAGGATGACATCGTCGTAGGCATTGCTGCGCGTCTGACACCGATCAAGGATATAGGGACCGTCATCAGGGCGTTTTCGATGGCTTACAAGAAAAATAAGCATCTCAAGCTAAAAATCGCCGGGACCGGCGAAGATGAGAAGGATCTCAAGCAGCTTGCCAAAGAGCTTGGAATCGAAGATCGCGTCGAGTTTGTAGGTTGGATCACAGATATGAGTGCGTTTTTCAAAGGCGTTGACATCAATGTTCTTGCCTCACTCTCGGAAAATTTCCCCTATTCTCTTCTCGAAGGCGCTTATGAGCACTGTGCAGCGGTTGCAAGTCGCGTCGGAGGTATTCCGATGCTCATTTCTCATGGAAAAAACGGATATCTTTTTGAACCGGGTGAGGTTGAAGTCTTCAGTGACTATCTCTATAAACTTTCGATAGATCATGATCTCAGAAGCAATCTCGGAGAAAAGCTGTTCCGAAAAGCAAAAAGAGACTTTTCCCTCGAAAAAATGTGCTCTTTGCAAGAGGACGTCTATCGCACGATACTGAGACGTAGTGCTCGAAAAGGAAGACAGGGAGCTGTCATCTGCGGAGCTTACGGCCGCGGGAATGGGGGCGATGAGGCAATTCTTAAAGCGATCCTTGTTCAGCTGCGTGAAATCGATCCGGACATGCCGTTTTGGGTCATGAGCCGTAAGAAAAAAGAAACACGTGCCCTTAATAAAACAAAATCCATGTATATCTTCAATATTTTCAGCTTTATCAGAAGTCTCCGAAGCGCAAAGATTTTTGTCAACGGAGGAGGAAGTCTGATCCAGGACGTTACATCCTCACGTTCGCTTTACTTTTATCTGTTTACGCTTCAGGCGGCAAAATGGTGCGGGTGCAAAATCATCATGTATGGATGCGGCATCGGCCCGATCGATTTGCCCAGAAACAAACGGATCGCTGCGAAAATACTTGATCGCACAGCGGACCTGATCACACTTCGGGATACGGTTTCTCTTGAATTGCTCAAGGAAATGAAAGTACAGAAGCCGGAAATCATTTTAGCAGCGGATCCTTCCGTTAATTTAAGAAGAGGCGCTCCCGGAGAAGTAGAGTTTGCGTTCCTGTCTGAAAAGGTTCCTCCGGAAATCCCCAAAATCGGTTTTTGCCTCCGAAACTGGCCGACTTTTTCAAATCCGCAGGCAATTGCGGCGGCGGCCGATTATGCTTATGAAAAATATGGTGTGACTCCGGTCTTCCTTCCGGTCGAGATGCCGAAAGACATGAGCGCGGCAGATCGTGTCGTTGCTTTTATGAAAGCACCTTATTATTTATGCACGAGAAGACATACCGTAGAGGAACTCATCGACATGCTCGGTTCGATGGAGGTTGTTGTCGGAATGAGACTTCATTCTTTGATTTTTGCAACAGCGGGAGGTTCACCTGTCATCGGAATATCTTATGACATAAAGGTAGAAAGCTTTGTTCATGATATCGACTCGGCTGCCTGTATTCCTCTGGCGGAGCTATCTGCTGAAAAGCTTTATGAAAAGATAGACCAGGCGATGAAAAACGGACGTCTTTACGCAGAAAAAGCAGCAGAGAATCTAAAAGAAAGAGAACTCATCAACCGCGAAGCCGCGAGAAGGCTTCTTACAGAAGAAGGGAGTCAAAGATGAAGCAGATCGTCTGCATTTCGACCTCGAATTATCATCCGTTTCCGACGAGAAAACAAAACATCATGAATCGTCTCAGCGATGCGGAAATCCTTTATATCGACCCGCCGGTAAGTTTCATTGCACCCTTGAAAGACAAGTCCGCAAAGCCTCGTCTTTCTGCGTACAAAGCTCCGGGCGAAAAAGTCAAAGAAAACATAACAGTTTTTGCGGCACCTCCGGTGATCCCTTTTTTCAATAAGCATCGCTTCATCAATAAAATCAATCAGGCAAGGCTTGCGCGCTATGTGAAAGGCCGGATGAAAGAACATGGCTTTACGAAACCCTACCTTTGGTGCTATTCTCCGACTTCCTGTGATCTTGTGGACAAGATACCGAATGCGGGTGTTATTTATGATTGTGTCGACAGACATTCGGCCTATAAAGGTATGATCGATCCGGCTGTTGTGGATCGTATGGAAAAAGATCTTGCAGAGAGAGCAGACCAGGTTTTCTGCACAGCGCAGGGTCTTTATGATACTCTTTCCGCTTACAATAAAAATACCGTAATGATACCAAACGGCGCAGCTTATGAACTCTTTTCCTCTGCGGCCGAGCCGAGACATGAAAGTGCGGATCAGGCTCCGGTATTCGGTTTTGTGGGAATGCTCCAGGAATGCATCGATTACGATCTGATTGCTAAGCTTGCGAAGGCATACCCAGCGGGAGAAATCGACCTCATCGGACGTCCTCTTCCGGGGGTGGATCTGTCAGAACTTGCAAAGTATAAAAATGTGAAGCTTCTGGGATTGATTCCGCAAAAAGAACTGCCGCAGTACATCAAGCGCTTTGATGTCTGCCTGAATATTTTTAAAGAAGGTAAGCTTGCAAAGGATGTGAGCCCCCTCAAATTTTACGAATATCTTGCAACCGGGAAGCCCATCGTAAGCACAAAAGAACCGCTTCAGGTCATGGATTTTTCAGATGTAACATATATTAGTGAAACAGAAGATGATTTTGTGTTAAAATGTGAGGAAGCTCTGCGGGAAAACGACCCCGAAAAGACAGCAAAGCGTATGGCTTACGGGAAAGCCTGTTCCTGGGACGAACGTGTAAAATGGATGGAAAAGATACTCAAAGAAAGAGGGATCTTTTAAGCTTAATTATGATCGGGAGGATTTTATGAAAGTTATCAATGAAAAAGGAAAATTGTTTGGTATCATCAATGTGGTCGATTTGATCATACTTGTTGCAGTTATAGCTGTCGCGGGGGCGATCGGTTGGCAGCTGCTTGGAAGCAAGGTAAACGATGCGGTCTCTCCGCAAGTAGAGCTGACGGCCGAAGTTGTCATCATCGGTACCGCTCCGCGCATCGTCGAGGAAATCGAGCGACAGGATCTCGTCGGACAAAAGATCGTCGGAGGGAATGAGTTCCTGAATGCGACGATCACGGATGTCGCTATTGAGGATTATACCATCCAGGCTGTTCGCGACGATGGGATCATTGTAGACGCAACAGACCCGAGCAAAAAAGATGTTGTTGTCACCATAAAAACAACCGTTCCCAAAGGCACTCCGAGCCCTAAAATCGGAAGCCAGGAAGTCCGCTCCGGAAGGACTTACATTTTGAAGAAACAGACTTTGGAATGCAGCGGAACGATTCGTTATGTCGAAATTGCGGAATAGCCGAAAGGCTCTCCGGGGGTGAATATGATCAGCAATGTGATGCGAAACAGCATACCGGGGCGGCTGCTTGCCGCTTTGGCTTTATTCTTTTATGACAATTGGCAAAAGGGAAGCATCTGTCGGATGTTTTCGGCTTTGGATGAGATGTATCAAAAATCCGTTTCACAAAAACTGTGGACGGGTTTTTGCAGTGTGATTCCAAAGACACCAAATTCGCGCTATGCAGCGCTCATGACAAAAATTAGGGAAGGGCTTGTTTTTCTTGGGGACCTTCTTCGTGAGAGTTTGTTTTATAGGGGACTGATCGGTCTTCGAAATCTATATTTTCGGATCGTTAAACGGAGCATCGTGTTTTCCTATATCAACAGGCTTTCGCTGCGCCAGTGGCTTTTGGTAGCGTTTGCTTGTTATCTTCCGCTTGAATATGTGATACGCGATATGCTTTCCCTGCCGGTGATTTCATCTGTTTGGGAAGAATTATTCCTTTTCGCTGCTGCCATCTTAGTCCTCTGGAGAAGAGCACTTCAGCAGACGGATGCGATCGCAAGAGAAACTCCGATCGATGCTTTTTTGATTCTGTTTGCGGCAGTCGGACTTTTCCTGATGTCTGTTGTGAGTCCGCATCCTGATGTTGCTGTTGCAGGATATCGGGCCGTTGTTGAATACATGATCTGGTTCTTTCTTATCGTTCGGCTTATCGAAGATGATAAAGATCTCAAGGTTTTTTATTATGCTTTTGTCGGGTTGGCCGCCTGCCTATGCCTGCATGGGATCTATCAATATGTCATCGCAGTGCCGATCCCAGCTACCTGGGTCAGCCAGACCGAGATGGGCGTAAGAACCAGAGTGTTTTCTCTTACTGGAAGCCCCAACATATTTTGAACTTTGATCGTTATGCTTGCACCGCTTGCAGCAGGACTCATCTATTTATCGGAAAATGCCTGGCAAAAATTCCCTTTTCGCTGTTTTACGGGCATGATGTGTCTTTGTCTGCTTTTTACTTTCTCAAGAGGAGCCTGGGTGGGTATGGCTGTTGCTGTGATGATTTTTGCCTGCTATGTCGACAGACGTTTGCTGGCGATCATGGGGACTGCGGTTGCCGCTGTTCTCGTTTTTGTCCCCTCGATCACTTCCAGGCTTACTTACCTGTTTACAAGCGATTATGCAGAGGCTTCTGCAGTCGGAGGAAGAGCCGTGCGCTGGGAAACGGGACGACTTTTGCTTTCTGAAAACAATCCCTGGCTTGGTTTCGGACTCGGACGCTTTGGCGGAGCTGTTGCAATGAATAATAAACTCCTCGATGAAACGGAGGAGTTCAGTTACTTCTATATGGATAATTATTATCTGAAGACGATGGTCGAAATGGGTTACATCGGCATCATTTTCTTTGTGATCCTGCTTGCCGCTCTTTTGATTTGGGGCTTACGAGCTATTTATCAAAGTGGCCGCGGATACAGCAGGACTGAACTTCCGTGTTTGGAAGAAGAGAAAAACCATGCAAAAAGAATGAAAAACGACCCGCTTACACGGGCCGTTGGAAATCCGAAGCTTATGGCAATCGGTATTTTTTCAGGACTCTGTGGAGTCCTTGTTCACTGCTATTTTGAAAACGTCTTTGAAGAGCCGTACATGATGGCCTATTTCTGGGGTCTTGCAGCAGGGCTCATGTATCTCGGATTTTTCAGAAAACCCTATTTCGCCCCCAAAAGATAACATTGGAAACCGGCTGCTTCTGCCTCTTTTGTCGGAACGAAGTTGCGGGTATCATAAAATGCTTTTGCACGCATGACCTTCCCTAGCTCCGCAAAGGGAAGGTTTTTAAATTCGCTGTGATGAACACCGAGTACAAGGAGATCACTTGCTTCTGCGGCTTTCTGCAAATCGTTTTCGATTCCCTCACTCCCTTTCACAAAGGGATCATAGGCGGAAACCTGAATCCCTTTCTTTTTAAGGATTTCGATCAGGTGGAGGATCGGGCTTTCTCTCATATCATCGACATCGGGTTTATAGGTCACTCCAAGGATCGCTACCTTTGGTGATTTTGTGTCTCCGAGGATCTCAATGATTTCCGAAGCCACATGATCCGGCATCGAATCGTTTGTTCTGCGGCAAAGATCTATGATTTTGGCTGTTTCAGGCTGTTTCTCGGCAATAAACCAGGGATCGACAGCGATACAGTGCCCGCCGACTCCAGGTCCCGGCTGGTGGATGTTCACGCGGGGGTGCTTGTTGCAAAGCTCGATGGCTTCCCATACATTGATATCCATCTTTTCGCAGATCTTTGCAAGTTCATTTGCAAAAGCAATATTGACATCGCGATAGGTGTTCTCTGCAAGCTTGCAGAGCTCTGCTGTACGCGTATCTGTCTCGTAGATCTCACCTTTGACAAAACTGCGATAGACTTCCGCAATTTTCTTGGCTGAAATATCGTTGACGCCGCCTGCGATCCGGCTGTTATTGACGAGTTCGTGAAGGATCTGCCCGGGGATGACCCTCTCAGGAGAGTGCCCGACAAAAAGTTCGGAACCGATGGCAAGACCTGCTTTTTCCAAAATCGGGAGCATGAGACTGTCTACCGTCCCAACGGGGGAGGTAGATTCAAGGATCACGATATTGCCGCTTTTGAGATAAGGTACGATGCTTTCTGTAGCGGATACGACATAGGACATTTCTGCTTTTTTATCTTCCGTGATCGGTGTTGGTACGGCGATGATAAAAACATCAGCTTCTTCGGGAACCGTTGATGCGTGAAGCTTCCCAGAGGAAACGACTCTCTTTACAAGTTCGTCGAGACCTTTTTCTTCGATTATGATCTCTCCGCGGTTTAAGGCAGAAACAATTCTTTCATTGCGGTCTACTCCGAGTACGGAGGCTCCGCCGTCGGCAAACATGGATGCCGTTGGGAGTCCGATATATCCAAGACCAATGACGCAAATTTTCATATAGTTATTCTCCATTGTAAATAGTAATATATTTTGTCACGGGTGTGGCTCTTGAGATCAAAAATCAGAAGAAAAGCTAGTAGACAACCGAAACAAATAAATAATAGCATAGAATGAAAAAGAAGTAAAGAAAGTGACCAAAAGCCTTGCAATAATTGACTTTTAAGAGACGCTAAGATATAATGGGCACACTGGGAAAACCTTTAAAAATGAGGAATGTTAGTTATGAAAGAATCAGAAAAAAAGATAGATATCCTTGGCTTTTCTGTCGATCGGGTGTCAATGGATGAAGCCGTGGAAGCTTTTTCGCGATTGATGCGCGCCGAAAAAAACAGAATAAGCCTCATCGTGACGCCAAATTCAGAAATACTCGTTTCTGCAGAAAAAAATTCCGAACTCGCTGATATCATACATGCGGCGGATCTTGTGATCCCCGACGGGATCGGTCTCGTCTATGCATCAAAGATCCTGGGGCAGCCACTCAAAGAAAGAGTGACCGGAGTCGATCTGCTGACTCGTATTTTAGAGTATTTAGAGGAAAACGGAAAAATGATCTTCTTACTTGGAAGCAAGCCGGGAGATTCTGAAAACCCTGCGGTTTCAGAACTTGCTGCCGAAAAGATGAAGGAACGCTTCCCGAATCTTGTCGTTGCAGGAACGCATCATGGATATTTCAAAGAGCAGGACGAGCCTGCTCTTGTTGAAGAAATAAATCGCTCAGGAGCCGATTTTCTCTGCGTAGCGCTGGGATCTCCAAAACAGGAACAATTTGTGTGGAGAAATAGGGAAAGATTAAAACCAAAAGTTGCGATCGGAGTCGGAGGAAGCCTTGATGTTTGGGCCGGAACGGTCAAGAGGGCGCCTGAATTTTATCAGAAACACGGGATCGAGTGGCTCTATCGCTTTGCGAAACAGCCGAGCCGTTACAAAAGAATGGCCGCACTTCCGCTTTTTATGCTTAAGATACTGTTTGGAAGAAAAAAATAAAACGAACAAGAGGACGAAATGGAAGAGCACCGCACGATGAAAACGAAAGATCTGATCAGACGGTTTGCCCCTTATTTTAAAAAATACAGGGGCGTTCTTTTTATTGACTTATTTTGCGCCGCGCTGACGACCATATGCGAACTTGTTTTGCCTTTGATCGTCCGCTATATTACAGACAAGGGTATGAACGATATCGCCGGACTTACTGTAAAAACAGTACTTTCTCTCGGCGTGCTCTATCTGGTTCTTCGGGTCGTGGATGTCGCAGCCAATTATTTCATGGCAAATATCGGACATATGATGGGAGCGAAAATCGAGACGGACATGCGCAGAGATATTTTTGCGCATTTGCAGCAGCTTTCCTATTCCTTTTTTGATAATACGAAAATCGGTCAGATCATGGCCAGAATAACGAGCGATCTCTTTGACATCACGGAGTTCGCACATCACTGTCCGGAAGAATATTTTATCGCGTCCCTGAAGATCGGGATCGCCTTTGCGATCCTTTTCCAGACAGATCCGATCTTGACTATCCTGATTTTTTCGATGATCCCTTTGATGCTCATCTTTTCACTTTCCTTTAGGAATAAGATGCGCAATGCGTTCAAACGTTCGAGGACACAGATCGGAGAAATCAATGCGCAGGTCGAAGACAGTCTGCTCGGTGTCAGAGTGGTCAAATCCTTTGCCAATGAATCTGTTGAGTCTGAAAAATTCAGAAAAGGAAACGAAGGCTTCCTGAAAATAAAAAAAGAAGTCTACCAGTATATGGCCGGATTCATGAGCACTGTGAGATTTTTCGATGGCGTGATGTATATTAGTGCTGTTGTCGTGGGCGCCCTTTTTATGGTGAACGGGCGTATCCAAGCGCCTGATTTTGTTGCCTATCTGCTTTATGTGACGATGCTGCTCAATTCCGTGCGGCGGATCGTGGAATTCACCGAACAGTTCCAACGTGGGATCACAGGCATTGAACGTTTTTTTGAAGTTATGGACGCGCCGATAGACATTGAGGACAGTGAAACGGCAGTTCCTCTTGGAGAAGTACGCGGAGAGATCCGATTTGATTCAGTCAGTTTCCGCTATGACGATGAAAACGGGAATGTTCTTTCAAATA